>JAFPVA010000258.1 GCA_017413105.1 Butyrivibrio sp.
ATTACGACTATTCTTCTGTAACAGAAATGAATTCTGCCACATCAGACCGTCAGGAAAATGCTGAAGTAAAGATGCCGGATTTCCCGGATTCCCTGGGCGGCTATTCTTTTGACGGCGGAAATACTGTATATGTTGCCGGAAAGGATGATGTCGGGAATACTCTTGGCAAATGGGATGATCTCCGAGCCGTATACAAGAATGAGGACGGCGATATCGTTAATCTCACCTTGTCCTACAACTTATCAGATGATGAGAATCGCACCCCTACCGAAACCCGTACAATAGATGGTATTACTGTTAACTTCAATTACGATGAGTACCTTATTCTCCCTGATGAAGATGAGCCCCTTGAGGCATCGGTGCAGGAACGCAAAGAGAATGATGATCACTTTTTCGTAAGCTATGGTGGTGAAAAAGAAACATATTTCTTCAGCAATGCCTCTTTCATAAAAGATGGTGTACACTATCTTATTTTCACCAATGATGATGTATCTGCAGATGATCTGTTTAAGATGGCTGCTGAACTGATAAACCGATAATCGAACATTTGCGTAAAATCATTTTTTCTTAAAAGCAGTAAACATATTGCAAAAGGGGCGAAGTGGATTCGCCCCTTATCTTTCATCTTTTGTTATGATAAGTATTCATTCCTGCGGCTTATGTCATCAATGGATTTACCCATCACAATCTTATAATCAAACCGATATTTTTTCGTAATCCACCTCAAATGCTTCAAGGATCTTCCTTATGCTTTCTTCACACCTCGGATTTCCCTTCTTCGGCACCATGAGAAGAAGATGACCATTGCTTATCTCAAACAAAACTGATTTTCTGAAATGTGCGGACGGAAATCTCCTTATTTCAGCCTTGATTTCTTCGGGAAGTTCCTTAGCTTCCGCATGAAAATCCGGAAGATACATGCTCATGAAATAGAACTCAAGTTTCTTTTCATAATGATACTTTACGGCATCCTTAAGCGCCGATGCACTGATGGTTCCGGTTTCCACATTATACGGATTCTCTAATAGATAAGTTCAACCAAGAACTCTCGGACCTGGCAAACAACAAGGGTCTACCTCCCTGGGAGGCAGTTTCAGCTGCGATTGGTTATGCCACGTATTACAGTGATAAAGATGCAGGTGCAATAAACGTCTTTAAGCGTGCAGATAACAACATGTATGAAAACAAAAAGAGAATGCATGCTAAAAGAACGTAAGCACCCGTCATTAAACTATTATTTCACAGCCTCCCGACAGGAGATTATCGCGAGATACCGTCGTCTATGAACAAATTGTAAGCCTCCGGATTGCAGTCAAAGCATTCGTATTTCAGGCTTGCATAGTCGATTTTTTCTGTTCTGGTGGCTGGAGCTGCAATAGGAAAGGCGTGCCCCTTTCTGATAAATACCAGAACTTCATTAAGGGCTGCAGAGATATAATGGTGTCCTCTATCTATTATCTCTACATCGTAGTCGTCATAGCTTCTGAATCTGCAAAGCTTCATCTCTTCCGGAAGATAAACATATCTGCCCGTGGCATTTTGCCTGTAGACAGGAGCAATCATGATGCTATCTCCAACAAACAGTTGGTCTTCCACTTCATAGGCCATGTCATCGTCCGGATATTCGAAGGCTGGCGGAGTGAAGAGCATTCCATCACTATTTACAGCCTTCATAAACTCCGAATAGAGATACGGTATGAAGGAATATCTGAGATTCACTATGTTTTTGAAGCTCTCTGTATCGGAGAATCTGTATAGCTCCTGTCTTCTGGTTCCTTCTGCAGAGTGATTTCTAAAGAGAGGTGTAAAGATTCCGAACTCTGTCCATCTCATGAGCAGATCTTCTGTGACGTCCGCACCGAATCCTCCTACATCCGCACCGCTATACAAGAAGCCACACATATTAAGGGCAGGCATCTGCTGTATATTTAAAAGCAGGTGACTCCACCATGACTTATTATCGCCGCACCATACTCCGCCATAGCGATGCATCCCAATATATGAAGATCTGGAGAACATTAAGATCCTTTTGTCTGGCGAAAGCCTCTCAAAAGCCTCACCTGCAGCTCTTGTCATGTTGTAACCAAAGAGATTATGTCTTATGCTCTTTTAAATATGTGATTGCAATAACACCTTTATCATTTTTTATGTCTTCACTTTTTTTGTCAGTATCGAGCCTGATCATCGCAATTCCCTTACACTTTCTCTTTCCACAACTTCAAAATGCATCATTATGTCCTGTTTCGGGTAATTCTTATCCTCAAGAGCTTTCTCTAATATTTCAATGGCACATCTGCCTTTTCCGTATATGTCCTGTTTTATTGTTGTAAGTCCGGGCGTAATGTATCCGGAAATTTCAAGATCATCAAAACCTATGACAGAGTATTCTTCCGGCACGTTTTTCCCCATGCGGTAAAAGCCCTTTATTGCTCCGATTGCCAACATATCAGCAGTAGTCACTAAACCAGTAAGATCTATATTTTCCTTTACTATTTTCTCTGCAGTCTCTATGCCACTTGTAAAGTCGACCCCTACTTCGAATATCAGGTTGCTGTCGTATGGGATACCACACTCTTCCAACGCTCTCTTATATCCTTCATGACGTTTTTTGATTACACCATCTTCCCTCATCACACCGGACAAAAAGCCAATCTTGGTATGATGCTTTTCGATCATGTACTTTGTGGCCATATATCCCCCAAGCTCGTCATCTATCCTTATGTTATGGAAGTGCTCATCTTTGCAGTAGCTGTCTATGAGCACTGTCGGGATGTCGATTTTCTTGAACTGTTGGAAAAACTCATCAGGATAAACACCTATGGCTATAACTGCGTCTAAGTTTCTCTCATATATCAGCTTTATGTACGACTCGTCCACTTCCGTACCGGAAATAAGGATGTGGTATCCTATTTTCCTGGCATGGTACTCAATTGCACTTATGATTTCACTATAAAAGCTGTTCTGGAACATAAGCTGGCTCCCCGGTTCTGTCTGGGGAATCACCACGCCGATCATTTTTGACGTTTTACTGGTAAGTGACGCAGCTCCAAGGTTAGGAACATATTGGAGCTCTTCCATAGCTTTTTTCACTTTAAGTCGTGTCTCTTCCGTGATGGGTTTATCTGCGTTGTTTAGTATGTATGATACCGTTGCCTTGGACACGCCGGCCCGTTCGGCAACATCTTTTAAAGTTGCTCGTTTCATATAGTATCCTCGCGCGTTTAACCGGTTAAATAAATCATACAACTTATTTTTTCAAAATTCAATATAAAAATAAAAAATGTGCCCGCGAAATGTCCTTCATCATTTTCGCAGGCACATTTGTATTGTCATGTACTAGCAGCTTTGACATAGCTGTGACAACGATATGGTGCTCCATACCTGTATTATTGAGGCTTCATAATTTTTTCGTCATCTCCGTAGTCTATCTTATCTCTAACTGATAGTGGAAGCTCATTAACAGCAATACCTTTGTTTACACATCCTATTACTTGTTTAAACTTTACTTCCCCATGATTTTTCACCAAAACAGCAATGACATTAGAATAGTCCGTTGCGTAATCTCCAATTATTCCGTTTAGCATTGTTACCGGAACGGGAACCATGTTTTCTTTTCTTCTATCAAATCCAAGTACACCTTTATTATTTCCAAGAGCCATCTCAAACTGGTTATTGATAGTAATCTTATTGTGAGCTCCCATCCTATATGCCTTTACACCCTTATAGTCAAAAAGAGAGGGGAACACTTCCAACTTGGCAGAGGCAGTCTTTTTGCTTTCTTTATATGTAATATGATCATCCTGTAACGGTGCAGTCGCATGATTGATGCATTCCTCATAAAACTTCTTCGCATCTACATATTTATTTACCGCACATCCAACAAGATGTATAAAATTCTCTTTCTTGCAGTTTACAATATAGTACTTGTACTCTGCATCTTCTTTGTTCCGTCTATAGATAAACATGACTTCTTTATCACATATAAGAGAGTACGCATTAGCAGATTTACAAAGGAGATCTTTTATTTCTTCATTTGACTTGACCCTTACGCTGTTGTAGCTCCAGGACGTCGTTGATACTCTTTTTCTAGCCATAATAACTCCATATACAAGCAAAAGCCCGGTTGGGAAAACCAATCGGACTTGCTTTTGCTTTAGTTTTCTGATTTTAAAGATGCTCGCCATCTTGCCTTACGGCACGGATTAACCTATCCGTTAGAGGTTTTGATGGTCTCCTGATAACGACACGCGCTACATTAAGCCATCTCGGAGTTCGAGTTTTTACACTGTCAGAACCAGTGGGAGAAGCTCCTTATCTCCGTAAAGATGAACTACGTCCACCTGGCAATTACAATATACCATTTTGAGGCAGTGATATCAATATACAAGAAATAAATTATTTTGGAATTATTTTGGCATTATTTTGGTAATATTTCCGGTTATTTCTGCTTGTTCCGAGACATAACCCTTGAAAGAGAAAACGAGTCGCGCATACTTACACTTGCCAATACCGATGCACTTACAGGGCTTTACAATCGCAGATATTTCTATGACCATCTCAGGGAAATGGCAGGATCTCCCATGACGAGGTCTTAAAGAAGACCGCCGACTTCATCAGAGAGGTTTTCCAGGAAGGGGTGGCTGCACGTCTTGGCGGTGACGAATATGCCCTGCTTCTTGACCGCATCATGGATGATCAGGAATTCTCTGTCAAAGAAAAAATCCTTCAGGAAAAGGTTCTTTCACTGTTTAGAAGACATGAACCCGGCGATTTATATGTTACCATCAGCATTGGAAAATGCAGTACAGACGGTTCTAAAGATGACAGTAATCCCTTTAATGTCGATCAGTTTCTCCATCAGGCTGATGACAGTATGTATGAAGCAAAGCGCCGTCATCATACAGAACAAAACAGGATTAGTTAATCAAAGTTCAAGTCAGCAGCCACTTGATGTGAGGCCACATATTAATGTAGGTGAGCATATTGGAGATTGCCACGTCGCCTTCGTAAATCTCACCGGTTGTCCGAACCTTGAAGGAGAACAGTCCTATCTGGCTGATGCGGTCGCCATAATTTCAGAGAGCCGTGTACATTCTGGCGTTGCCCATGAACGTCCACACCATGATTTTCTCTCCCTTTAATGTGTCCAAGTCATCACCTCCCGATAGGCATAAGAAAAGCGCCTCCGAAGAGACGCCTGTAAAGGACTGAGTTTTGAATTTGTGTTTACCTCGGATTCTCGACCTTGTCGCCAACCGCCCAATAGTCGCATATTTCTCCACCGGAGGCAATCGTATAATCTCTATATAACCTGCCATGCTGATAGGCGAACATTACTTTGTCAGTTTCGCAAAGCGGTTTCATAATCTCGCCAAGTCCTCTGCTTGTCAGATAGGAGCATATCGGGCAGACAGAAAAGTAATAGAAACTCCCGTCACGGTGTTTACTCTCGTCAAAATGAACTTTCCAAGTTGTTGGATATTTCTCCCCGTTTCCTGCATCGTACCACTTCTCGTACTTTTTCATATCCTTATACCACTTATCCGGTGTCTTGTTGAGATTCGTCATTCCGAAGAAAGGTTTGACCTTCGTCAACACATCTGTCATTACAAGTGCCATATCGTCCGGTGTCAGTTTTTTATCTGTTCCGAGCCACGCGCCGACAAAGACATACGCAAAATACGCGTTTGATGCCATCGGATTACCGCTGCCGATGTCAGGCGCCTCCTCCACGAGAGTGCGATATTGTTTTTTGCCGTTCTTAATGGCTTTGACGGCCATTCCATTTCCAAAACGAGCCTTGATACTGCTCTTTATCATCGGAGCGAAGAGCGTCCAGTAAAATCCGTTTTGTTTCATTGATGAATCTCTCCTTTTCATAGCAAAATGATATCATTTTGCTATCTTTGTATCAAGAAAGCGTAGCTATAGCTAAAACCAGAGCTTAAAATCACAAATTTGAAATTCAATGTCTACCAGCCCATTCGATGAGCAGCCGTCACAGGCTCCGGAGCCATCAAACCCGGTTGTTCTTAAGTCTGGCTAATTCTGCCTTTGCAGCATCCAATTCAGATTGAAGACTGTCAGCACGTTGCTTCTCCTCCTCTGCGCGTTGCTTCTCTTCCTCTGCGCACTGCTTCTCTTTCTCCGCGCGTTGCCTTTCTTCCTCTGCACGCTGCTCCGCTTCCTCTGTTCGCCTTCGCTCTTCCCTGATCAATTCTCTGTCCCGTTCCCAGCTCTTCATATACTTGATCCCCATCCCAGGCTTGTTCTTTGTGTGCCTGACTATATTGTTCAGCTTATCCGTGTTGTCGTCCGTAACGTTCTCGTCTTTACTGTCGTTTATGTACCTGAGCAGATTTTGAAGGCGTCTCTCATCGTCCCCTGCGTCCTCCGGAAGTTTCCCTTTCACATACAGGAAGATTCTCTTAACACCGTCGTCATA
>JAFPVA010000259.1 GCA_017413105.1 Butyrivibrio sp.
CGTTCCATTTTACACAATGGAACGCAAGAACCGTCCCCTCGTTCCACTTACTGCAATTATCGCCCCACAGATCAAAACAATCACTGCGCCTGCAACTGCCAGGGCAGTTTTCTTTTTAAAGAATCCTTTAGCGTGAAAGCTAAATCCATCGCCATGTTCAAAGTCGATATCTCTGCCGCTATATTTTGTAGGGGCAACATTCCGCATCTTGTGCGAGACAAGGACTATGAAATCAAAGAGATCTATGTGTTTGCTCAAGAAATCAATTATCGTGTCAGGCACGTGCTTCAGCTTCAAAATGGCCAGCATGGACTTGGGATTCTTGCCGATAAGTTCCATCAGAAGCTCATGATTGGTCACAAAATCAATGATGCCCAGCATATCTGTGTTAAAGCCATTCTGGCCCAGGATTTCTCTTACAGAAGCCACCATCTGTGGTTTTTCGGACTTATACCTTAAAATATAAGCTATAAGCTCTGCTGCGCTGTCGCTATATCTCTCGTCGGAGAAGGTGTCCGCAATTTTATCCGTATCGCCGCCCTTTGCATTCACAATTACGTTTCCCAACATATTGGCAACTTTTTCCCTGGTGCTCATCTTTACGGATCTTATAAAGCTGTTCAGCATCACATCCAGGTCAGACATCTTCTTATCCTGGCCGCCGGCTTTCCACAGCGACATCTCGCCCTTTTCGTCAAAAAACAGTATGGCATTGGCACAGTGATTTTCCGCAAATCCCAGCCTTCCAAAATTCGTTCCCAGATAGAACTGCTTTTTGCCAACATCATTTAAGAGGATATTTACAAAATCACTTTCCTCAATGATGTTAAGGATCTTATTTCTATTTTTTATTATCTTAAAGGAATACTTCTGCATGAATTCATCAGAAAAGCCCTGCCCGTCAAAAGAAAAGCAGTTGTCCACGCAGTCCTCCATGATAGTTATGAACTTCGCCTTATTTCCGCCCTTGGAATGCCCGGTAACCGTAATCGTATCATAGTCCTTAAGGTCAAGAGATCTGAACCAGCTTAGAGCATTTTTCTGAAATGCGGTTGGCACCTCGTAAAGCCCGGATACATTGTCAATCCATTCGGCATCACTCTGGGTTCCCTTGAAGGCGACGATGGCTTCGTTATAGGCAGGGTCAAATAAAAATACGCTTCTCCCTCCCCCGGCACCATCGCTCTCATAATGCACCTGCTGAATTATGATATTCCTAAGGTGATTGTTTTTCTTTGCAGCCCCCAGTATCTCAAGGTACTCCGCGCCGGTAACCCCTGAGCTGTATTCCCTGTTTTTGTCTATCTCATCAGAGCTTCTCAGCACAGCATTTATGTAATCTCCGATGGATTTGGTCTCATGGCTGACAGAAAGAAAGGTCCCTTTGGGCCCTCCTAAATCTTCGCAATAAAGCAGATTGTTGATAAGTACTATTTCCTCTATAGTCAAATTACTGCTCATCTTGGGCACCTCACTCCAGCGCAAAGCTGTCTGAATAAAGCCTGTCCCTTATCACATCGCCATCGGCACTCTTTAATAGCACAACATAGATCTCGCCTTTAACCCCTGCTTTTTTAAGGCTCTTTTCTATTTCTGAAATTGTTTTATCATAAGCACTTTCATCTATTCCGGATCCATCAACAAATATCTTGATGTCATTTCCTGCGGGAATTTCCCCCTTAAGAACCTTCAAGGCTCCTATTTTCCCAGCAAATTCTTTTCCTAAATACTCGCAGAAGTCTATGCTTACCAGCGCCACCTTATAGCCGCAACCGTTTATGAGCCTTTTCACCTCTTCTGCGGCTTCTTCCCTTATGATCTCACCATAGAAATCATCCTTTATTTCCGGCTTTCCATCCTTCTCCTCTGCTCTGGCAATAAAAGCTGCATCCCTTGTTATGCCTTCCGCCCTGTAGTACCACTCATTATAGGCTCTGGCAGTGCCCTCCTTCGGCTCACATCCCGTAATCTCAAATCTGTGCCCGGGATATTTATCCTTCAGATAGTCCCCCACTGCCCGCAGCTCTGTAAGCATGGCTTTATCGCCATCCTCCAGATCTCCATTTAGTATTCCTTCGGAGTTAAAAGAAATTGCTGAAAGTACATTTTTTTCTTCACCGGTAAGTTCCATAGCAGTTTCCTCTTTTCCATAAAAACATCACAGATTGCAGTATTCATCTAGCATTATATCATTGTTTTATTTACTGTAAAAAGAAAAAAACTCTCCCCAAATCGGGAAGAGTTTTGATTCTTTAGAATCCTTCCATTCTGCGCTGACGGCGAAGCTCTCGTCTCTTCTCTGCTCCTTGCCATTCAGCCTTTTCATTCTCTGTGCGAACATTCAGTCCATAGGGGACCACCACCGGAGTTCCGTCATCATCCACACACACTTCTGTCAGATATGCTCTGTTAAGGACATGTCTCATTCCGGTCCTCACATCCTCCACATAGGTGTCAACCCTGACCTCCATGGACGTCCTGCCTACATAAGTGATCTTACCTATGATGACAAGAACCTCTCCAAGCTGCGCTCCCTGTTTAAACTGCATATTATCAACTGCAGCAGTAGCGACCGGGTTTCCAGAATGACGTAGTGCCACAGTACCTGCAACCTCATCTATCCAGGACATCAACTGTCCTCCAAAAAGCTTATTCTGAGCATTGATCTCGTCGTATTTAACAACTCTTGTCCACTCAGTAACAGAGTCTTCAACATTCTTGTTGGCAATCTGCTTGTCCACATGGAAAACCTTCAACATATCTGTACCTCCTACGAGTTTTTCATATATCTCATTTTACCTTAATTTGCGGACATAATCCATAAAAATGATTGTGGAACGAGGGGACGATTCTTGCGTTACATTTGACACAATGGAACGAGAGAACCGTCCCCTCGTTCCACCGCAAACCTCATTCCGCCTACTGCCAAATCCTCTACCTTGAAACCTCGAAAATAACCGGCTCCCCGCTAAGGCTTATATATCCGTGCATAACCTCAATACTGCTGCCGTCTATCAGGTTCTCATACACACCATCAGGAGCATTTATCGGGATTATCCCGGCCTCTCCTTTAAAAGAGAAAATACCGATAATCTTTCTTTTCCCTCTGCTATGGATTGCCTTCAGTACATTGTCCTCATAGGTCTTGGTCCTATAGGTGCTGTCTGCAAAAAGTTCATCCTGCTTTATCTCGTAGAGGCGCTTCATCAAATCTGAAAGATCCAGATTGTCTTTTGCCTTAAAATCTACAGTGTCTTTTTCAAAGAGACTTGGAAGGTGCGCCACTCCCATCTCCTGCCCCGCATAGATAAGGGTCATTCCTTTCTGGAAATATAGAAATGCCGTGGCATTTCTCAGTGCTCTTTCCTTAGGGAAAAGAAATCTTGCCCTGGGCTGATCATGATTTTCAAGGAAGCGAAGCTTTACATAATTATCAGGATAAATGTATTCCTGTCTGTTTATAGCCTCCGAATAATCATCCAGAGAGCCACAACCCGCTGCATATTCTGTGAGATAGCCATAAATATCATAGTCATATAAAATATCAAAAGCCCGGTACATCTCGCAATCCGACTGTGCTATAATTCCCAGATCTCTCATCTGCAGAATAAATCCGGGATCTATGGATTCGCTGAGCCAGATGCATCCCGGGCGCACCACTTCAACCTCAGTTCTTGCCTTAAGCCAAAAATCAACAGGCACAAGCGGCGCCACATCACACCTGAATCCGTCGACAATCTCAGCCCACATCTTTAAGGTTTCAATCTGGTAATCCCAGAGATCTTTATTTGAATAATCAAGGTCAATAATGTCTGTCCAGTCACCCACCCTGTTTCCGAAACTTCCGTCCGGCTTATGATAGAACCACTCAGGATGTTCTTTTGCAAGAACAGAATCCGGAGAGGTATGATTGTAAACCACATCAATTATGCAATTCATGCCAAGGTCATGAATTGCATCAACCACACTCTTAAAATCATCAATGGTGCCATACTCAGGATTTATCTTCCTGTAATCACTTATGGCATAAGGAGAACCTAGACTGCCCTTTCTGCACTTCTCGCCAATCGGATGAATCGGCGCAAACCAGACAATATCGACTCCAAGATCCTTTATCCTGTCCAGTTCTTTCTCAACAGCTTTGAAAGTGCCTTCTTTGCTGAAGTTCCTGACAAAAATCTGATACATAACCTTTTTTCTGATTTCTTTGCTGCTTGCAGATGACATACGGCCTCCTTTCTCTATTACCTTTATATTTTATCACATTGTGGAACGAGGAGACGGTTCTTGCGTTACATTTGACACAATGGAACGCAAGAACCGTCCCCTCGTTCCACCTACCAGTATTCTACCTCACATTTTTCCTATACTCCCCCGGTGATACCCCCACCTGAGCTTTGAAGTTTTTCAGAAAGTGCTTGTCATTATCATATCCAACCATGGTCCCAATCTCGTTTATCCTCAGGGTAGTATTTGAAAGAAGCCGCTTTGCCTCTTCAATCCTGAGTTCCCTCACATAGGACACAAAATTGGTTCCGGTGAAATTCTTAAAAGCGGTAGAGAATAGCGTATAGTTCATGGAGACATAATTGGAAACCACAGCCATATTGATATCCGTCTGATAGTTTTCCTTTATGTAGTCAACGGCAAGGATCATTTTTTTATCTGAAAGATTCTCCCTGCAGTCCTCTGTGAGCCTGCTATTTTCAAGGAAAATCTCTTCCATAAAAGCCTCTTTGAACTCATAGACAGAATTATATCCAAATGGCTTAGTCAGATTTATGTCAAAGGTCTTTTTGTAGACTTTCTCAAATTCTCCGGCAAAAAGAACTATAGCCTCCTCGAAATAATCCTCCTGAATCTGCCCTCTCTGAGCTGCAGTAAAAAATCCACTCCACTCCTTTTCAATCTGACTCCTCTTATCCGTTCCCATGAGCTGAACCCTGGCACTTATAGCAGTTTTATCACACAGCTTTTTGCCATTCTCCAGAAGGTTCTTGGGAGTCCTGTGAATTCCTTCCTCATCTAAGATCAGGCTTCCCCGAAAAAAAGCCTTTCCTCTCCTTTCTCTGGCCTGTCTATAAGCTTTTTTTAGATTTATGACATCAGTATATTCATCACTTATTCCGGCGGTTGAAATATACCCGTTTTCATCATCCAGATAGTCCCTTCTGATAGCTTCCACAATATCTTTTCCCAGGATAAAAACTTCGTTCTCCCCTATCCCCGCTATTGGTGAAAGGCCCTTGAGTTCCTTGTGGATATCGTCCTCCCCGCAGGTCACAAGAACATAAAATTCATCCCCAACTTCGGATTTTATCCGCTCATCAAGCATTCTAAGGTTCTCTTCGTTCTCTTCCTCGTCTGTAAGAACATATTTCAGAAATTTGTTTCCGAACTCCTTTGTGGTCTTTTCCTGATTATGCCTGTTATCTAACTCCTGTTCGAGCTTTTCCATTACTTCTTTTAGCTTATCTCTCTCAACCGGCTTAAGAATATACTCCCGAACACCCTGTCTCATCATCTCGACAGCATAGGAAAAATCATCGTATCCACTCACTGCAATTGTTATGGGGGGATTGTCGATTTCCTGAAGTGCCTTTACCAGCTCTATGCCGTTCATCTTGGGCATCCTGATATCTGTGAACATAACATCCACAGTTTTTTCCTTAAGAACCTCCAGAGCCTTAAGTCCATTTGCGCACTCTATTATCTCTCCGACAGGGACTGCGCATCTTTTTATCATGGCAGATATTCCCTGACGGATAAGTTTTTCATCCTCTACTACCAGTACTGTCTGCATCTAAACCTCTTTTCATGGGAATACGAACATATACCTTGGTGTAACAGCCTTCCAAAGCTGCCACGTCTATTCCGTAGGCATCTCCGTATTCCATCTTTATTCTGTCCTGAACATTCTTTAATCCGATTCCGTTGCCTGAGCCGCCCTCAGTTCTGATCTCTCCGGATATCTTTTTCCTTAAGATTTCCAGTTCCTCGTCATTCATTCCGCGGCCATTATCAGTGATTTCTATGGTGCAAAGTTTTCCTTCCGTAAGGCCTTTTACATAGATCGTAGTATCATCTGCCAGTTCCTCGATTCCATGTACAATAGCGTTTTCAATAATTGGCTGAAGCGACATCTTGGGTATTCTCTGCTTCATTATCTCTTCAGGTATGTTCAGGGAAAGATATATCTCATAATCAAACCTGAGGTTAATAAGAGCCATATAGTTTTTGATGTACTCTATTTCCTCCGAGACCATAACAGTTTCAGTAGTCCACTTCATGCTGTACCTTAAGAGCTTTCCAAGACTGGTTATGGCATCCGAGATATCATAGTCCTCTTTTATCTCTGCCATCATCTTGATGGACTCCAGAACGTTGTAGATAAAATGCGCATTTATCTGGTTCTGAAGTGCCTTGATCTGGGAATCTTTCACCAGAACCTCCCTGTTTATGTTTTCCTTCATGAGGTCCTGGATATTATCCAGCATTCGGTTTACCTGATGTGATAGTTCTCCCATCTCATCGTTTCTTCCATCTTCCCTGGTCCTGACAGACATATCTCCGCCTCTGACTTTTCTGATGGTTGAAAGAACTTCGTAAAACTTTTTCAGAACATGATTTACCACAACGTCAATGACAAATGCCATTCCTGCAAGGATTATCAGCATTCCAATGATGTAGTTGGTCCTCAGTTTGTATACTTCGCTCAGACTGTCCGATATGTCATCAACAGAGACCAGCGTGCCTCTAAGCTCAGGGATATACATACCGGAAATCACAATCTTTTTTTCCTTCTTATAGTTGGTTGTAATTCCTGAAAGTTCGCCAACTTCTGCCTGCTCTTTCATGCTACCCGCCAGCTGCATTGCTATCTCTGCTATGCCATCATCCTGATTGCTGCCATAGATTATCCGTCCCTCATCCGTGACAAAACAGCTGCTCTCACCTTTAATATCCTCGTACATCGAAGGAAACATGGTCTTCATTGCCATATTTGCCTCAATTACGCCAATCCTTCCATGAATTCTGTCAGACATTATGGTTATAAGACCTATCAATGGAGTATCCTCAGATCCGGCAAAGAGATTGTCCCTGTAATCAAATACCCATCCACCATCTGCTACAGTCTGGCTCCATGGCTGCCTGTTCATTCTGTTGTGGGCAAAAAGAACCGGCATCATCTCCTGCACGTTATCATTCACCGCAAAGTATCTCACTCCATGCAAAACCGGGTTGTTATTTATTAGCCTTTCAAGCGCCGCCACATCATTCCTGTATATGTCTATCCATTGCCTTGTACTGTACTGTCCGCTTTGAGCTGCACATATCAGTACACTGTTCATGGTATCGTTGGTCAGGAAAAACTGGGTTGTCATATTTATGGAATCAATGTTGTTGGATATGCTCTCCTGTCGTCTTTCCATGGTAGCCTGCATGTAATTTACATTTTCCTTTATGGAGGACTGTTCCATGTTGTAAAAGACAATTCCTCCAAGGACAGCTATCGGCAACATTACAAAGATAAGCACAACGCCGGTAAGTCTGGTATTCAGTTTTAAGCCATTAAAAAAGCCCCAGCTTTTCCTTCGCTCTTTCGACATATTGGTATCTCTTTTCCTGCAACTTCTTAAAGCCCAAAGCATTCCTGTCCGCTACATATTTTTCCAGAATCTTATCGAATTCTTCATCACTCTTTGCAAGCAGAAGATCCTGAAGAGTTTCAGTCCAAAGCTTCTCAATCCTGGCATTTGTGTAGGCATCCTCCGTATCTGCAGGCAGGATCACATCATAGACTCCCATATAGGTTGCATAAGGATAGGTCCACTCCTCCAGTTGCTGCGTCGGTCCATTATTTTTCTGTTGCCACTTAAGCTGCATTACATTGTCCTGAAACATCCAGTAGGCATCATCCGCCCCATACAGGTCGTCATAGGCTGTCCTGTCTGTATCCAAAAGATGCTGCACTTCGGGCTTTACAACTTCTTTTCCATCTACAATGTCATAGGTCACGCCCTCAATACCAAGGTACACCATCTTCTGTCCCTCTTCAGACAGCATATAATCGATGAACTTTATAGCCCGGTCCGGATATTTGCAGTTTTTACTGACCATAGTTATGGTCCAGCCGCTTACAGTATTTGTTGGAAGTACAGGATCATCGCCATTTCTGTTTTTAGGCCCCTCCACAGCGATATAAATGCTGTTCGGATTCTTTGCAAAAAGAGTTTTCTGCTGTGAAGACATGTCAGTATATTGGTAGATCATACAGAAATATCTGCCCTCTGCGATTTTTTCTTCCATCTGTATTCTCTGATCAATGAAAAGATCTGTAGAAAGATATCCCTGTTCTCCAAGCCTTCTAAACATCTTTAGCCATTCTATGTATTCGGGATCCGTATCCCTGTCATAGAGCTGCCCATCCTTTTCATAAGGGATCGCAAGAAAATTCTGCAGATATGAATCAAAAGATTCATTTCCTGTATCATCAAATATGTGCCCGCCAACAGGAATAAGTGGCTTACCGTCAACCACAGGGAACATTTCATAAGCTCTTTTTACCGCTTCCTCAAAGCCCTCAATAGTAGTCATATCAGGACTCCCTATTGCCTCATAAATATCTTTGCGGACCAGAAACGTCTGATTGGAGCCGATATTGTCATGGTCCCTAACATCATCCGGTGTGACCGAGGAGCAGGGGTACCCATAGATATTGCCGTCTGCCTGGGTGTACCAGGATCTGGCCTGTGGATCTGATACCTCATAAAAATACGGATCGTACTCATCTGCCAGCTCATTCAGGGCATATACCATGTCCTGCTGGATCATCTCATTAACTTGAGGCTCCCACCAGCCAAGAGTAATAAGGTCCGGAAGCGAGCCTGAAGCAATAAGAGAATTTAGTTTTTCTTCTTCGTTGCCAAGAGGAGTCACAAAGCTGACATTAACGCCTGTTTTCTCGGTAATGGCTTTCGATACAGCATTGTCACCCCACTTGGTATTAAACCATGAATAATTGATATACCAGTTTAAGGTAATCTCGTCTTCATTGGAAACTGAATCATTTTTTATATTTTCGTCAAAGCCTTCTTTTTCTCTTCCGGAAAAAGAACAGCCCGTCAACGCAATCGCAGATATTAACAGGGCTGTAAGGCTCTTTTTCGAAACAATCTTCATAGATATAACGCCTCTCATTCCGGCATGTGTTCTGGAAACTTTTGATATCCAACCATAATACCATTAAGAGATAAAAATACCAATATGATTTTTTATTCTTTAACACTGCCCGCAGAGATACTGTTAATAATGTATTTTGAGCAGAAGCAGAATACAATGATGATCGGCACAACTGATATCGCAACTCCCAGATAAATGGCTCCCTGGTTCTTCTGAAGATCTGTTGCTGCATTAAGTGTTGATATCATAACAGGAAGCGTCATTTTCCTTGGTGTGTTAAGGAGAATGAGTGGCACGAGATATGAATTCCAGTTGCCGATGAATGCTCCGATTGACATAGTCGCAATTCCCGGTGCCATGATGGGAAGAACTATCCTGTGGAAAATATGGATCTCAGATGCTCCATCAATTCTTGCCGCCTCCAAAAGCGCTTTGGAAAGAGTTGCCATAACATACTGCCTGAGGAAAAATACAATTCCCGGAGCAGCAATAGCAGGTATGATAAGCGGGATATATGAATCAATAAGGTGAAGCTTCTGGCAAAGGTTGTAGAAACCTATAAGTGAAAGCTGACCGGGTATCATCATAAATACAACAATTATTTTGAAAAGAAGGTTATTTCCTTTCCACTCATACATCGCCATTCCAAAGGCTGTAATAGCTGAGAAATAGGCTGTAAGGAGAGTTGCCGGGACAGCAACTTTAATGCTGTTGAAGAACCCAAGAAAAAGATTTACATAGTCAAACAGTACTTTCCAGTTATCCTTAAGGCTCTTTCCCGGCAAGAAGGAAAATGAGTGCGTTATTTCCACTCCGGAACGTGTGGCATTTACGATCATTAGCCAGAAAGGAAGCAGACACATAAGCGCCAGTACAATAAGTGCAATATATAAAATTACTTTTTTCAGCTTATTAAGCATGATACTCAATCCTCCTTTCCACCTATGAACTTAAACTCCATTACAGATACAAACAAAATTATAAAGAACAGGACGTAAGCTATTGCAGATGCAAAGCCAACCTGACGAGTTTCAAATCCAAATTTGTAGAGATACATTACCACTGTCTGCAGTGTCCCACCCGGTTCGCCAGCAGTTGACGGTCCTCCTGCTCCGTTCATAAGGAAAGGCAGGTCAAAAAGCTGAAGGCCACCAATAAGTGATGTGACAGCCACATAGAGAAGAATTGGCCTTAACAGAGGAAGCGTTATACTTCCAAAGACTTTCCATCTTCCCGCACCATCTATAGCAGCTGCTTCGAAATAGTCACCCGGAATACCCTGGACTCCGGCCATCAAAATGATAAAGGAATTACCAAACCACATCCAAGCCTGTATCACAGAGATCACTCCCCATGCTGTAGACCTTTGTCCAAGCCAGTTGATCTGCTCTGATACTACCCCTGAAGCAAGGAGTATCTGGTTAAAGGTTCCGTATTTCCAGTCAAGAAGTGTTTTAAAAAGAAATGCAACCGAAGTCGCAGCAATCAGATTCGGCAGATAATAGATTGCTCTAAATATTGCCAGTCCTCTGATTTTATACTTGATATCACTAAATACAATAGTCAAAAGAAATGCCAGCCCCAACTGCAGCACAATATTAAGTGACCACATTCTTATGGTATTAAATAATGAGCGCCAGAAAAACTTATCTCTTAACACTCTTGCATAATTAGCAAGACCCGTAAATTCAGGATCACCATATCCCTTATAGGTTGTAAAACTAAGGTACAGCGTTCTGAAAACAGGATAGACACTAAAAATAAGGAATACTATTACAAAAGGCAGGACAAACAGATAAGCTGCATTGTTCCTGTTCTTCTTTTTCTTACCTACTTCTCTCATTTTTCCTCCCATCAGCACCGTTTTGATGCATCTGATCATCCTCTTTACCCCTTAAGTAATTCAGGGCGCTGCTTTAGTTGTGGCAGCGCCCTGAACCAACTTTCATTGATATTCGAGAATAATCTTGCAGTTTCCTATCTTTATCTCTCGATAGTGATCTCAGGATAAGTGGATTCAACTACATCGTAGAACTCGTTAATTGCTGTCTCCTTATCAGCTTCACCTGTCTTAACTGCTGTGCAGGCTGCTCCCCAGGCATCGTTGATGATCTTGTCGTAACGAGTAACCTTTGAGTAGTCGATACCTGCTGCCTGCTCCTGCCAGAAGGAGTACAGGTGCTGTCCACCGTAAACTGCGTTTTCATCATCCTTGTGCTTTTCAAGAACAGAAACAAGTGATACTGTATCGCCTTCGGATTTTTTAATCCACCACTCTGCTGTGTTCTCATCAAGAGTTACCCACTTAAGAAAATCCCATGCCAGGTCCTTATGCTCAGACATTGCAGAAATACCTATGAATGTTCCCCCTCCGAAACCATAAGCCGGTCCTGAACATACACCCCATTTGCCTGAGGTCTCACCAACATTATCCCTAAGGGTAAGAACCCCCCAGCTTGGAAGGCCGAAAGCAAATACCTGTGTTGTATCAAGATCTTTTGTTGCTTCAGCAAATGCCTCTGCATCCCATACATTAACAGAATCATCTGCATAACTCTGAACTGCTGCAGTAAGGATTGGAACCTCTCCGGCCATAGCCTGATACCATGGTGTTGACCACTGGTTAGCATAAGCTGTCAGGTCATTCTGATAAAGATCCACAACCAGGTCCATATAATCAAGACGGGCCTGATCAAGGTTTAATTTGTCATTAACAACCCATGCAGAATCTCCTGAGAAGTATCCCATCTCTGCATCTGAAGCAAAAATACGATAGCCGCTGCTCTTAAGCTTTTCTGCTGTATTAAGGATTGTCGGGTAATCTGCAAAGAGCTTGCCTATCTCTGCCGGATCATCCGTGCCGAATACTGTCTCTGCAATGTCTCTTCTGTAATAGATTCCTGCAGGTGTTATCTGATAAGAGATTGCTCTCTGGATTCCGTTTGCATCCTGACCTACTTCCCATACATAATCGACGATCTGATCTGCATAGTCCTGAGCGTTGTAAGGTGCCTGATTAAGATCCTCAAAGTATCCTGCATCATAGAAATCCTCAAGCATCTGGGGCTCGCCTACAATGATATCAGGAGTTGTCTGTCCGCCGTTAAGGGCTGTCTGAACCTTTGTCACATAATCTGCAGGCTCGATAACAACTGTCTCGATCTGAACCTCGTGATCCTCAACATACTTCTCCGCGAAAGTCTGAAGGTCTTTTGCCAATGTCCAGATTACAAGCTTCTCACCGGTGGTACCTACAGACTCTGTATTGGTGTTGGCACTTGCTGTACTCTCTGTAGACTCATTTGCTGTGGTCTGTGAGATCTCTGCTCCTCCATCGCTTCCGCATGCTGCCAGTGACAATGCCATGGTTCCTGCCAGTATGCTTGCCATTGCTCTCTTAAATCTCATTACTTTTTCCTCCCTCCAATTTCAAATTGGTTTCTTGTTATGTGATTATTTTAGTTTTGAAGGAAGCACAAAAAAATGACACCTATTTTATTAAGGTGTCATTTTTTCATTAAACTATAACGTTTTCAAGTTTTTAGTCCTATCAGCAAAATATCCGTTAATTGATTTGCCGACAATATTTATTTAGTACACTTGATTCCAAAGTAGTCCATATATGCCTTAAACCTGTCCTGACTGGTATAGACCGTATCCATAAGATAAGTCCTGTCATATTTCCATTCCTTCAGGCCCTTGTAGTAAAAGACCTTAAGGTCATCCTCTATAAAAAAAGGAGTTATGTTGTTTCTAAGGCACTCCTTGAACATAATCAGCCTTCCGATTCGCCCGTTGCAATCCTGAAAGGGATGGATCTTCTCGAATCTGCAGTGAAATTCTATGATATCAAGAAGCTTTTTGTCCTTAGAAGTGTTGTAGCTGCTTATAAGGGACTTCATTTCCCCGGAAACTTCAGCAGGTCTTGTTGTTGCCATGCCTCCTGCTTCATTGTCAATCCTCTTATAATCCCCAACTGCAAACCAGGGCTTTCGGCTGTCTGAGGTGCCGCATTTAAGCACATAATGAAGCTGCTTGATAAAAGCTTCGCTGAGGGCATAACCCGCCTGATCAACTACCAGATCAATGCATCTAAAGTGGTTTACTGTTTCTACAATATCATCCACATTAACAGTTTCATCCTTCGTTTCTACTGTATTGGTCTCATAGATGTACCTTGTCTGATCATGGCTTAAAATGTTACCTGCCATATGATTAGAGTTGTATGTGAACTCAATCTGGACTTTTTGATATATTCCTCCGGGGATACCGGACTCTTTTTCCAGTTTAAGACGAGGTATTAATTCAGCAGGGATTTTTCCCTTTCGCTGTTTTCTCCCGGGCTTTACCGCATCATAAGGTATCATCCATACCCCACGGTCCGTAAAAGCCCCCGGAACTCTTCCCAACTGGCAGTAATTTCTTACACTTCTCTCCGATACCTTCCACTTTTTGGCAATCTCAGAAACATCAATATATTCCATGGCAGTCTCTTTTATTCAAAATCATGTTCTCACAAAATCCGCAGCAAGTGCGGATTTCAGAAATATAGTTCTACATGTAATATCGTATAAACATTATAACATTTTCGGCAATTTATATTTAGTTTTTATTCTCAGTTATTTAGTTTTATCTTGCCGAAGTTATTATAATTTAAACGTTTATCCCTCCATATTTTCGCCTCTTATAGCTCTGAAAAATCAGTAATTTCATGACATTTATGCCTATTATCTTTTAAGACTTATTTAATTGTCCTCCGATTTCGAGGTAAGTACAATGTTTTTGGAAAATGATAAATGTTGCCAAGTGTGCCCTGTGACGTAGCCGACTCGAAATGCTTATTTGTGGAATGCTATAGGTTTCATTGTATGATAAGAAGCGCTGAACCTAACCAAATTATATACGCCTCGAAACCTGCTCGTTCAAAAGCACGTAGTATTTTTGCGTCAATTCTTATTATCATAAACTCTTTTATCTTTATATTCGCATATTACGACACCCTTCAGGCCATGGATCCCGAGAGCTATACCGAACATTCCAGTAATACAGTTCAATTATTTAATCTGACCGCCTCATATATTTCCGGTCAGTGTCTTTACTATAATGATTCCGATATTCCACCTATGAGAGATGAGATATGGGTAATGTACAATCTTTTAAATGACAAAGACAAAAAAGTATATAACCTGTTCCTGAATCTGGTAGAACATCGAAATGAAGATGATTATACTAATGGGATTATCATAGATAAACAAACACTGGAGGAGATCGGTTCTGATCATTTTTGGAAAATCTATGATGCAATGTTATACGATCATCCGGAGTTCTTTTTCCTTATCAGCAATTCTGATATGATAAGCTGTCAGTCCATTACTACCGCAAATTATAAGACCTTCATATATGCGATGAATCCGGAAACGGAAAAAGAATCTCAGCAGATTAAAGCGTTTGATGCTGCAACAGAAGAGTTTTTAAGTGATATTGACCTTAATCTGCCTAAAGAAGAAATAGAACTGGCTATCCACGATAAACTCATTTCTCTTGTCAGTTATGATTATGATCTTTTAGAAGAGACAAAGCTTGATAATACAATTCGTGATCTTGGTCAGTCGGCCTATGGAGCTTTAGTATGCGACTCCTATGGAAGACCAAACAGCGCCGTATGCATGGGCTATTCTTTTGCTTTCGAATATCTGTGCCAGCTTGCGGGAATTCCTTGTTGTACTATCACCGGAAATGTTTCAAATATCACAGATGATCCCTCTGAACATATCGAGAACGGACATACCTGGAACGGAGTTAAAATAGACAATAGATGGTATGAAGTAGATGTAACCTGGGATGATTATGAGTACAAAGAGCCAATGGAGCTAAGCTTCTTTGAAGCGCTTCAAAGCGACAGCGAAAAATTCTACAACCTTCTTCACCATTTTTATAATAAAACTACTGCAGAAATGGAATATCTATATGCCGAAGAAGATACTATTTTCGAAATAGAAGGATATCTGCCCTTCAACATAAGAGAAGACTCTTCACATATAAGATACACTGCAATCAAAGGCGATCCGGGTGACAGCGATGCTTTCAGAAACCGCCTTATTCCATTAGCTTATTAAATAGTCCGCTGCAGGATTGTTATAGCTTTTTCAACATCCATCTTTGTAAGTCCAACCTCCGCATCTGTCTGCACCTGATGCTGCACAATCTCACTGTTATGTAGCTCCAAATCATCAAGTACTACCCAGTTCTCGGATGGATTCTCTTTTAACCATAGCAGAATTTCATCAGCCTTAACAAGACTGAATTTCTTAGCCTTTCTAATTTCTTCCGTAGTCAAGTCAGGTGTAACTCCTGCAATCTGAACGCCCTCATTCTTCATTGCATTGGCAAAAAATCTGCTTCCGGCCTAAGCGGTTTCATTGCCGGTTATAGTTGTATAGGCCTCAATAATACTGACATCATTTGCAGCCACAAACTCTCGTTGATTATCCTCAACTGTTAGTTTCAAGATATCCCATACATTCTTGGATATAAAATCCAAGAATGTATCAACCAAGCCATTTGAAGGCGACTAACGTCGCAGGGCTTGGTTGACTCTTGAATCATGTTCTCACGAAACCCGCAGCAAGTGCGGATTTCTGTAATTTCATATAAGAACTCATGATATCTTGAATGAAACATTCAAGATATCAGCAAACAAGCCTATTCCAGTCGACTTACGTCGAAGGGCTTGTTTGCCACCTGAATCATGTTCTCACGAAACCCGCAGCAAGTGCGGGTTTCTGTAATATCATCTAAGAA
>JAFPVA010000026.1 GCA_017413105.1 Butyrivibrio sp.
AATTTCATAAGGTTCATCTTCAATGATATAAGCTCCATGCTGATTAAGAACATTTTGAGAAAATCTATTGTCATCATAAGTATCTATTCTTGTAATATCCATCTCTCAATATCTCCTACTGCCGCTGTATCTTTCATCTGTTACATCATAGATTCATACTGTTTTCCTACAATATTGGCCTTTTATCCCTTAAGCATCTCTGTTATGTCCTTTTTCGCAACGGCAACACCATCACCGATAATCTCCATAACATAATCCTCGCCTTTTTCACCACTAAAGTACTTTCTTGCCAGGTTCTTTATTTTTTCTAAGTCCTCAGGGCATTTCAGATCATACATAAGATCAAATGCTTCATCGAAAAGTCGCATGTCGCATTTTGATATGTTTCCAGTAAGTTCAATTTCAAAAAGCCTGATCCTGTCTTTCTCTTCCTGCGTTGCATTTTCCCAATCTTCGATAAAAAGCTCTTTGCAGTTATCAATATTATCGAAATAGTAATTTGACTGTAACCTACTGCAGGCAGTAGGAAACTCTTTTCGCCTGATATACTCAAAAACACCTTCTGTTGCCCACTTTATCTCATGTGTAGGCATTCCTTTTAGATCATATTTAGCAAAAACGCAGCCCACATAGTCCGCAGTTAGAAGCATTCCATAGAATGTATCAAAGCTATACTGAAGCGCCTTTACAAAAGGCTCTGCGAGATCGGCATACTCTTTATAATCTGACTTAAGCTCATCTCCAGGCTTAAGTGTCTCACTCATGTGATATAAAACCATTATTCTACTCTCCAATTCCTATCTTATATATCCATCCAAATTCCCTGATCATGGATAGATGCGCCTTCTACAGACTTATAAAATCTCTGGGCCTCATCATTCCCAGCCATTAATGCAATAAGTAAGTGAATGTTTTTATCTTTCAGCACTGCTTGCAGCGTTGCTAACATTTTCTGAGCAATCTTTCCATGTCTTTTGCTCTTTAATACACTTATCCAATCAAGATAGGCAGTACTACAATCTGCATCAGCCCTGCTTGAAATTATAGTGGCATCTATTCTACCGATAACCTTTCCGTTTTCTAAAGCCAAAAAAGAGAGTGCATTTATAAAACGAGCATCACTAAAAAATTCTACAAGATTGTTTCTGTATTCCTCATCCGGCTCCCAATAATATGTATCGGGCTCTTCTATGCGTAATTGATTTTCGTATTCGATGACCTTATCGACATATTCAACTGTAAACGGCACAACACATGCTTCACAATTAAGCTCTTGTATTTTATGGATAGCAAGATCGTGATCCTGCTTAGCAGCTTCATCAAACCAATAAATCGCCTTTCCAAAATCTTTTTCAACAGCAGTTCCTTCTTCATACAGACATCCAAGATTATATTGCGCATCTCTGTCCCCGTGTCCAGCGGCTCTTCTAGTATAAAATAGTCCCTTTTCAAGGTTTTTCTCTATGCCAATTCCTTCCAAATACGCATCTAAATAATATAGATATACTTAAAAAGGTGATTGCCGTTGAGGATTACTTTGGTGTTAAAATTACAATTCCTGAGGTATTTCCGATGGAAGATTATAATGATCTGACATGGTTGTTTGAATTGATTACTATTGGAACATCAAAACAAAAATGGACAGGTTATGCATTTACATTTGACTTAGCAAAGCTTAAAAAGGAAACAATACTTAACACAGAAGATAATCCATATGCTATGCAATTTACATTGCCTCTAAGGGTGGAAATATTTAATTTTAAGGAAGAAATTATAATTAAAAGAACAATAAACGATTTACGCTTCAAGGATTTGGATAAGCTAAAAAAGAAAGTTGAAGTCTTGGATGAGGATGACTCTATTAAAGTTAAAATAATTCCGAATCCTGATAGAGAAGGTTTTAATGATTGCATAGATGAATTGATAAAGGAAGTTAGTTAATGAATATGAGTCTTCTCGTAGGCATCATCGCACTCTGTGCTGATCACATAAATCGCTGCAAGGTTGGTCTCTGTCACAGCGCCGTCAGATTCAGTAAATCTGCTTTCTGTATTAGAATCATCATCCATCACTACATATAACGTCTTTTTCTCAATATCGTCCTCAAAATCTTCCTTTGCAGGATATATCTCATCCCACTGCTCAATTCCCTGAGAGGACATCAGCACCTTGGCTGAATCCACCATCTTACTGATTTCTTCTACATCTTCAAGTCTTCCTAATCTGTAATTCATAATTTTTCTCACCTCGTAATTATCATCATGTCATCATCTTCATCCAGCATGCTCCAAGGCACCATTAAAAATCATTATACCTAACAAAAATCCCCGCAATCAACTATATTCGTGTTGATTACGGGGATAACAGCCAGCATTTATCTAATTTTCCTACTTACCTAAAATCTAAAGCCATATCCAATCAGTACTCATACCTTGCTCTGAAACGCTTTAGCGTAAGCATAGTAACAATAAGGCTTATAACCTCTGAAGCAGGCCACGCTATCCACAAGCCTGTTCCTCCAAGAAGTGCTGTCAGTCCATACAGACACGCTACCAGAATGAGAAATGTTCTTACGAATGAAAGCATTCCGGATACAAGGCCATTTGAAAAAGCGGTAAAAAGACCTGATCCAAAGACATTTATTCCTACAAACAGGCAGCCGGGAAGTGAAAGTAAATATCCTGCCTGACAAATCTCATAGAGCTCTGTCCCGGGGTCAAAGAACACCGATATCACCGGATTTTTCACAGCAAATAACAATACGCAGCAGGCCACTCCGATCAGAATGCACCAGGTCATGCTGAGTTTATAAACCTTCTTTCTCATCTCAGTATTTCCGCTTCCGTAGTGAAATGAAAAAACAGGTTCAACTGCCGATGTCAGACCCATGAACACCATCATGATAAGTGTTTGCAGGTAGGTAATTATTGTAAGAGCACTGATTCCTATCTCACCATAGCATCGAAAGGCCAGGTGATTACTAATAAGCACTGTGACACCCTGCGCCAGGTTGGATACCATATCGGAGGAACCGTTAAAGCAGATTTCTCCCATTTCTTTCAGGTCAGGCTTTGCCAGCTCCAGCTTGTATGAGCTCTGCTTGGTAATAATATAAAACCATACAGCATATACGATAGTGATGCAGTAACCGATCACCGTAGCTATGGCAGCACCATGTATGCCCATGTTAAACCATTTCATGAACACATAGTCAAGAACGCAGTTTAATACTCCGCCTACCATGATAACAACTGCTGCTACAACGGTTTTACCCTCGCCAATAATAAGAATGCCCAACTCTGTCTGCATGATAATTGCAATTGAAAAAGTGCTAAGCCCTATGTAATACGGGCGAAGATATTCAATAGTTCCTTCTGTTGCTCCGCAGAGCCTCATGATCGGGTCAGCAAAAACAAGACTTATTACTGTAAAAATAACACCTATAAGAATTGTAAAGACCATTACTCTTGAAAAGGTCTCGCCTGCCTCTTTTCGTTTACCCTCTCCTACCTTCTTAACTATCATGGCATTGCCACCGGTGCCGATCATGACTCCGGCTGCAATAACCAGCGAAATAATAGGATAATACAGATTGATGGCTGATATAGCCAGCTCTCCGATAAACATCTTAATGAAAAGACCATCAACCGTCTGATAAACAGCTATAAACACAAATACAAAAATACTGGGCGCAATAAATTTCAGAAAAGACCATAAAGTAAAGTCCTGAGAGAGTTCCTGTTCCTGATCCATAAATTATACCTTTCTACTGAAGATACCCTTTACGATATCGAAGATATTCTTCTCGTTCTTAATCTTAGCCTTAATCTCACGGATAGTGATATCCTGCTGAGAATTATGGGTCACCATGGTCTGAGCCAGTTTAATGTAAATCTGCTCAAATTTTTCAATACTCTCATCTTCATAGCGGCTTGCTGCATAGTCTATCATAAGCTGAAGACCATCTGAGCCATCCAGAATCTCCATATCAAGAATGGTCTGAGATGCAGCCTGGTTCTGTCGCACGTCAACTGTCTCGATATTAAATCCGTCCATTCCACTCATATCACGGATATCCTGCTGATACAGCAAATATGCAGATTCACCGTTAGCTACCTGATTATGAAGATCTACATAAGGATAGCAGCTGTATTCTATTCCCTTTTGAACCTGCTCGTGGACATCAGCAAAAACATTACGCAGAGTTTCGTCGTCATTGAAGCGGATACCTATAGGCAGATCTCTGAACAACAGACCAACTGTGGTCATATTCTGCATATCCTCACGTCCGTTATATATCCAGCTAAGCTTAACATTCGGAGCGTTGTTGTAAATTGAAATTGCAAGAGCCGCAACAGTTATGAAGAACTCATTTCTGCTGATCTTGTACTCTCTCTCAACGGCGCTCATCTGAGGCTGCTCAATTTCCAAAGAAGCCATCAGTTCGCCCATTTCATTTTCACGGCTGTTCTGATCAATATTGGGATAACATGACCATTCCACATTGTCATATTTATCCTCAAAATATTTCCTTGCCTCCTCATAGAACGGATTATTAACAGCATCCTCTCTGCGTTTGAGCATCAGGTAATAGTAATCAGGATCTATGGGCATTTCCATAAATGCTTTTCCTACACCTTCAAGGAAAACTTTAAGACTTGTTCCATCAAAAAGTGAATGGTGAACATCGAAGAAAGAATACAGCGCTTTCTCTGTCTCAAAGATACGGGCTCTGTACATTTTACCGCCTATAAGCTTGAAGGGATAAACCAAGGAATCCCTGACATACTTAAACTCAAACTCGGAAAGCTTCTCCACTGTAATAGGCTGGAAAATATCAGGCGTATATCTCTGAATAAAATCACCATCTTCGTTGTAGTCAAATGTAGTAAGAAGAGCAGGATGAGCCTTGATCGCAGTCTCCATGACTTCACAGAGCTTTTCTGCTTCTATCATCTCCTTATCAAGCTTCATAAGAGAGAACAGATTATACATGGTAGAATCCGGAGTATAGAGCTGATAGTCGATCATGTACAACTGCTCAGCTGTAAGAAGATGCGGGCTTTCCATGGAAAGTGCATTAAGCTCATCGGGGTTACCCTCTTCATTGTTAAACTGATCCTCATAGAGCTTAGCAATTTTCTCAGGAGTTCTTCCTCTGAATACCATGCCCGCATTCAGTCCCGGAAGGACTTCCTCACATGCTGTAATAAGCTCGATAGATGTCAGGGAATCTCCACCCATCTCGTAAAAGTCGTCATTTATGCCCACACGGGATAGCTTAAGTACCTGTGCCATCTTTTCACAGAGATTCTTCTCAACTTCATTATTAGGCTCAACATAATCACTCATGAAGTCGCTGATATCCGGAGCAGGCAGACCATTTCTGTCCATCTTGCCGTTTGCCTTCATGGGTACAGAATCAATCTTCATGTAATATGCAGGAATCATGTAATAAGGCAGACGCTTCATAAGCTCCTGTCTGAGACTCTCTGTATCTACCTGAATATCTGCTGTATAGTATGCGCACAGGAAACTCTTGTCATTCAAATCAAATCCGCGGGCAGCTACCCAGTCGATGCCAAGCACCTGCTTGATGGCCGCTTCTATTTCCGCAGGCTCGATTCTGTTACCGTTAATCTTGATCATGTCGCTGCTTCTGCCAAGCAGAATAAGGTTACCGTTTTCATCTTTTCTTGCCAGATCGCCTGAGTGATAGAAACCATTTACAAAGTGCTTTTCAGTCTCTTCGGGCAAATTGATATATCCTCGAACATAAGGATCTTCAAAGCAAAGCTCACCGGTTTCTCCCTCAGCAACCTCATTGCCATCTTCGTCAAGGAGAACAATCTTGGTATCTACCATAGGCTGACCGATGGGGCATGTTTCATATGACTTGTCGATAGGGAAGAAACCTACCGCATAGCCACTTTCACTTGCTGCGTAGATATTGATAACATCAAGATTTTTAAGATAAAGGTTATTGGCAGGCTCACTTCCTACAAACAGCATTCGAAGGAAAGGTCCTGTCTGTCCACCAAGCTTCCTTGCATAGGACGGTGTAAGGAAGGTTATTGTTATACGCTTTGTCAGGAAAAACTTTGCGAGAGCCGTAGGATTTTTAATTACAGCATAAGAAACGATATAGTTTTTGCCGCAGAATACGTTCAGGCAGGCCAGAATAACTATGACCGTGGCAACAAAGTTCATAGGCGCAAGAGTTGCAAGCCTGTCATTTTCATTGAAAGAAGCTTTGCCCTCAACTTTAATTGAATCAATTGCTCTCTGCAGATTACCATACTCATGAATAACGCCCTTAGGATTTCCTGTTGTACCTGAGGTGTAAATAGCATATGCAATATCATGGGGATCAGGATCAACGTGGCCGGGAATCGGATTTTCTGTCATAATCTCTTCCCAGTTGCTGCCATTTATCTCTGCCTTACAGCCGCAGTCCTTTTTAATATACTCGATTCTTTCAGGGGCATAGGTATCTTCAACAAGCGCCCATGCTGCGCCTGCCTTCCATACACCCATCATGGCTATTACAGGTTGAACACCTCTGGGGAGGTTTATCAATACAAAATCCTCTTTTCCCAGTCCCTCCTTCTTCATCCAGGCATATACACGACCTGTCATGTCATCAAACATGGCATAGGTCAAACCCTTTGAATAGACATCATCAAAAAGAATCGCAGCGTTAGGTTTCTTTTCAGTAAACTCCTGCAATCTATCAATTATTGTACTCATGTTTTACCCCTCATATCGTAATACTACGAAACAATACTACATCTAATTATATCATTCACAATTTTTCGTATTTATTAAATAACCATTAAAATCGTGCAAACAAAAAAAGCGATAAAATAGGGGGATTTTCCCTACTTAGTCGCTTCTCTGATAATCTAAATTCGTTATTTAAAATTTACTAAAATCCATTCACCTTTTTTATTTGAGCCCACTCTCTTTACTACGCCCTTTTCAATCAGCTTTTGTAGTTCTCTTTTAACAGTAGCTTCAGAGCAGCCAAGTTTGTCTCCCATCTCTTTTCTTGTCATATCAGATCTCTGACGAAGCAAATCTATAATTTGCTGCTCCCTTCTTTCCAATTTTATCGGGTCATTTATCGGGTCATCGTGACCCTGTAAAAACTTGCCACTGATATGCATCTCTCTATTATGGAGTTCATGTTTCTCATAAAAGATAAAGAGCCGTCATTCTTGTTTAAGAACAACTGCTCTTTATGTAAAAATGTTGGTGAAATTAGTAGCCCTAGGACTACCCGCGTGATGATGCCGAATTTTTAGTTTCTACGCCCCAAAAACGCCTGTCTTACATCAATTGGTGTAAATCTATGTGATTTTATGTTAAATTACGTGAAATAGGCAATTTCGGAGATGCGCTAAATAACTGGTTATGTAACGATATGTGACGAAACGTGACAATCGAGGGGCGTCTCGATTCCTAGTTTCATTTTATATATATCTCCTTTTAAAAATGCTTTATTTAAGCCATTTGTTATCTCAGCTTGTTGTACCAAGCACCACGCCGGGCACCATTTTTGTATTAATTATGCGTTATGGCACATTGTGACATAAAAATAGTCCTGACACAGCGAATATATATTACCATGTCAGGACGGATTTGTAAAAACGTGTAGTGACAACTTATTTACTGTCTTCAGTAACTGTCTTTATTATTTCCGCATTCAACGAATCCAATAATTCATGGTGTCCCCATGGTATAAGAAAAATTATACTCTGCCCCAAATCGTCAACAACTTGTTGACGATTCTCTGCATCTTCAAAATCGTCAACTGCTCTATGTAATATTCAAAATGCTTAAATATATGTTAAATCCATTGTTTTTATCGGCGAAACACGTTAATATAACCTGTTCTACTGTCAAATGCCTATTCTCACATATAAGATTGTAGATAGCCTGCTCTCTTTCTGATAATGTCTTTTGATTACTTGCCTCCCTAGCAGCTTCCCTATTTAACGGAATTGTAATCTTAAACACATCATCTTCAAAAAACTCTGGTTTTCCGCCATCTGAAAAAATTGGTGTATACTTATACAGGTTAATTACACCTGAGCCAATCGTATCTGTTCTACCTATATTAGCAAAGAACCTCTGAATTATCGGATTCTTGGGATAAGGCTGAAACTCATCCTGCATAATATTGCCATATCTCCTAGGAATACACCAGTTCTCAGTTTTAAGCCAATCTTTTTCAATGATAACTTTTGCAGGATAATGAAAATAGAAACTCGAATAGTAATCAGCAAGCTAATAAAGCACAAATCGACAAAAACGTCAGTCCTACCAGAATCGTTTGTTGTTTAATTTCATATCCTTTTTTATATTCCTGTCCGTCAACGGTGTATTTGATATAATTCCTATATACTCTGCTATCAGTATTATCCTCTTATCATATGTTTCCTTCATTATTTTTCATTTTATCAAGTGTTCCAAGTATAGCTCCGTAGGTGCCGCCCTTGTCATCACCGGCTCCGCTTCTGGCGAAGGCCATAAGCGTAACAAACAGCAGATCAAGGTATACCTCTGTCGTCCAAATACGATAAAAGCCCGGAATAGGTATCTTGCCTTCCACTTTATGTGCGTCTGTATCTTCCTCATGCGGGAACTGACTTGTCTGCACAGCGTGTGCGATTTCTTCTCCGTCCCGCAAAATGCGATATTCCATTCCTACAAGCGCACCCTCACCCGCTGTGACAGATGACTCGACACTTATGCCGTTTTGCTTCAAATGCTTCCATATATCCACGCC
>JAFPVA010000260.1 GCA_017413105.1 Butyrivibrio sp.
ATCTGGCTAAAAAGGAACTCTGCACACTGGATAACAAACCTGCGGCCGATGTATATGCAAATGAGCTTGGGATCAGCAGGAGCGGGATTGTAGACAACGTATTTAAGAATCCTCTCGGACGTATCGTTGGTGATGACACCTACATTATTTCACAGTACGAAGTAAGTCCGAATGGCGGACTTGTAAATTATAAAAAGGTTTGTGAGAACGATACTATCTGTATCCTGGAGCTTCAGGACTACAGAGCAATAAATGAAAGAACACGTGACAGGATCAAATCCGAGTGCGGCAAAATATCTTTTATCTATTCTGTTAACTGTATTTACAGGCATCTGTTCTTCACCAATGAACGATACCTCAGTACTTTTTTAACAGATATGGCAAGACTTGGAAATCATGTTGGAATTGTTGGCGGAGGCGAGCAGTACAAGAAACAACATGTTAACCAGACTATGGTCTGCGCCGTATTTGAGTGATAAGGAGGGATAAAAGATGTTTTGGAACAAAAACAGTAATGATCAGCCCGTTGAAAAAGAAACGAAGCAATCTGCAAAGTCCATGAAAGAACAGCTTGCTCCTTTCCAGGAAATCGGACGTTTCGCCATAGAGCAAAAGAATAAGCTTCAGGCAGAGGAAGCAGTAACGATAGAAGGAATTGAGACAATTGAAGAATCCTTCGGACTCGTTCAGGAAAAGTACGGAAACATCATCGGAAGTGTTGGAAGCTTTCAGGACCAGTTTGGAGCTATCAGAGAGGTTACAGATCACTTTGACAATATTATCAAGGATCTTATGGAAACTGCAGATAATTCCAATGCCGGTATGAAGAGGGTTGATGAGAGTTCAAATTCCGTATCAGAGACAATCGGCGTTATGCAGACTGTATTTGATGAATTCCAGAAGAGCTTTGATGAGATCAAGGATAAGGTCAACCAGATCAATTCCTTTGCATCTCAGACTAACCTTCTTGCTCTTAATGCTTCAATCGAGGCTGCAAGAGCCGGTGAAGCCGGAAAGGGATTTGCAGTAGTTGCTACTGAGGTCAATTCACTGTCACAGGAAATCAAAGCTCTGGTAAACGAGATCGGAACAAGTATGGCGGAGCTTCTTGAGAACAACAACCGCCTTATGTCCTCCCTTGAGGATACAAGAGTTGCCATAGAGCAGTCGCATGAGAGGATTACTGAGACAGAAGAGATAATCAACTCTATCAGAAATGTTGCGGACAGTGTGAGAGAAGAAGGCGACCAGATGAGCATGGTTATCTCAAGCTGCGACAATGAAATTGGCAATGTTTCGGGAAATATTGAGGAGTCAAAAGAGTACTTTAATGATGTGGCACAAAACGTCAAGCAGCTTAAGAACAAGATAACCAAGAAGGGCTACATGTTTGAGGATATGAACAATGTGCTGGAGCAGATTTCTCCGCTGGTATCAAGAATTATTGATGATAACAGATGAAATGGCTCAGATGTAATTACTTATGACATATAAATCATAATAAAAAGAGGCTCTGCAAAAAGGATGCGATTATGCTCATCCTCGGCAAAGCCTCTTTTTATTGAATTATTTGTTTTATGCTTCCTTCACATGAGTCTTGGACAGTGTTGGGAAGAGATTTGCCTTGTTAAGTGCAGGGCGAAGTGCATTGTAGATAACTACTGCAAGAACAGAATTGATAACTGCGTTGATGATCGTTGCATATGTTGTTACTGCAAGAAGTGCACTTATAGCTGAGGCAGCTTTTTCTGCATTTGGGGTTAATAGTGTGAACCATACATATTTAAGGGCCGGTTCAAAGACACAGTTAAAGGCAAGACCTGCTATTGCTGCGATAGCAGACCATTTGATTATATAGGTCTTTTTATGATCTTCTGTGATATTTGCAAGCTTATGAGCCACGAGACCTACAATGAGGCCGATTACCAGCTTGCAGATAAAGGTTCTGGGTGCTGATGCAGCATATCCAAGCGTAATGTCTGCAATTGAAAGTCCAATCGCTCCGGCAAGTCCCCCGTAAAGGCCCCCAAGAAGTAATGCTCCGAGAACAACAAATGCATTTCCGATGTGAACTTTAGTACCTGATGCGTTGATAGCAGGAAAAACTGCATATCCGACATAGCATAGAGCAGCCATAAGTCCTGCATAAGTAATTTTCTTGACGTTGTCTGTTTTCATAATCTCCTCCTTGGTTTTGCCCGCAGGCAGCTTTATTTTGCGTGTTTTTGTTGACTTATAAACTGAACCTAATATATCATCAAACTGACGGTATTAAAAATATCAAAAATGAATTATTTTATATGACCAGATTTTGGAGAATTGGATGGAAAGCGAGAAAAGATATTTACAGGTATATGAGCAGGTCAGGGAGGATATCATAAATGGCAGATATCCTGTGGGGGGTAAGCTGCCCCCAAAGCGTGTGATGGCAGAAGCCATGGGCATGAGTGTAATAACCATTGAGCATGCCTATGAGCTTCTTTCTGAGGAAGGGTATATAGTCCCAAGGCAAAAGAGCGGGTACTTTGTATCTTTTGATGACAGTGATATTTATGTCGGAGTAGAGAAAAATAATTCTCCGGCAAAATATAGTACTTCTTATGGAGCCTCAGCGAAGGATAATAACAAACAGCACAAGAGCAAGAAGAATGAGCCGGTTTTTTCATATTCTATCTACGCTAAAACCGTCAGAAAAGTCCTTAGCGAGTATGATGAATACATTATGCAGAAATCTCCGAAAAACGGCCTTATAGAGCTTAGAAACGCCATAGCGGGATATCTTTTACGATCCAGAAGGCTTAAGGTTTCACCTGATCAGATAGTGATAGGAGCAGGAGCAGAATATCTTTACGGTCTTATTGTTCAGACTTTTGGGAGAGATTTTTCCTACGGGGTAGAGAGCCCATCCTACCAGAAGATTGCTAAAGTCTACGAGGCCGGTGGAGCCAGACTTACCATGCTAAGGCTCGGCAAGGACGGCATTGAAAGTGATGAGCTGTGGAACAGCGGTGTAAAGCTTCTCCACATAACCCCCTACAGGAGTTTCCCCAGTGGAGTTACAGCATCTGCCTCTAAGAAGAGGGAATATCTTAAGTGGAGCAGGAAAAATGATGGTTATATCATAGAAGATGATTTTGAATCCGAGTTCACACCCAGCAGGAAGCCGGAGGAGACCATTTTTTCATTGGATGAGGAGGGAAGGGTAATATACGTCAACACCTTTACCAGAACCATAGGAAGCTATGTGAGATGCGCATATATGGTTCTTCCGACAGGGCTTATAGATACTTTTGCAGGGAAAACAGGCTTTTATGAGTGTCCGGTTCCGACTCTGGATCAGCTGGTAATTGCCAGTCTTATGGAAAGTGGAGATTTTGAGAGACATATTAACAAAGTGAGAAGATTTAACAGAAATATATATTAAATATTAAACTTTTCTGAACTGGTTACAGAGTGAGCAACTTTTAACGCGAGTACGATATAATATATTATGGTTTTATGTTATATTGATTCATGGATTGATAATACGATACAAATAAAATTCGGTAGCTGAGGTATTTATGCAGGCAAATGATATTGACCTGATAAAAGAAAAAGAACAGCGCGATGAACTTACAGGGCTCCTGAATCTAAACGGAGCATTGAGCCATATTCAGCAGCATGCAAGTGACCCGGACGGTGGCTACTCTGTAATTGTCTATCTTAATGTTATGAATTTCAAATCCTTCAACCAGCAATATGGGTTTGCAGGAGGCAATGAATACTTAAAAGGACTTGCCGGGGAAATTCAGAGCATTTTTTCTGATGAGGTCATAGCAAGGACCTCCGGGGATCAGTTTATAATCCTCGCCAAAAAGCTTACCCAGGAAATAATAACGGAAAAACTGGAAAAAATTAGAGAGGCCTCACATATACATGAGAGGTCTCTTACCATGCGCATTAAAGCGGGGGTATATTTGTCGGAGGGAACAGAAACTGACCCTGTTATTATGATAGACAGAGCAAAGATTGCCTGCGATGATATCATCAAGGTATACGACAAGGACGTAAATTTCTATGATGATGAGCTTAAAAAGAAAAATGAACTCAGACAGTATGTTATAGATAATTTTGCAGATGCCTTTCAGAAAAGGTATTTTAAGGTATATTACCAGAAAGAAGTCAGGGCATTAACCGGAAAAGTGTGCGGATACGAGGCACTGGCCAGGTGGATGGATCCTAATTATGGAATGATATCACCTGCTATTTTTGTGGAGGTATTGGAGAGCGTTCATCTAGTAAATAAGCTGGATCTTTATATCATAGATCAGGTTTGTCATGAGCTCCAGAATGATATTTCCTATGGTATGGCTGTAGTGCCTGTTTCCATAAACCTCTCACAGCTTGACTTTGAGCTTTGTGATATCAAATCTGAGATAGACAGTATAAGAGAAAAGTATGGAATTCCAACTTATCTCTTAAATATTGAGATAACCGAGAGTGCTATCGCCTCCGGTGAAGATTTTCTGAAGGAACAGATAAACAGATTCAGAGAAGCGGGCTATCAGGTGTGGATGGATGACTTCGGTGCAGGCTACAGCTCTTTAAATAACCTTAAGACCTATGATTTTGATGTGCTGAAGATTGATATGAATTTCCTTAGGTCTTTTGAGACAAACAGCAGATCAAAAGTTATTATTGCCACAATAATCAATATGGCAAAAGAGCTTGGGATGCATACTCTGGCTGAGGGAGTTGAGACTAAGGAGCAGTACGATTTTCTTAGGAGAATTGGCTGTGAAAAGCTTCAGGGTTACCTTTTTGGAAAACCAAAACCAACTGAAGATTTTGTAAAACCTGATGAGTTTACGTTTGATAACTGTGAGGACATAAGGTTCAAGTCCTATTACAGCAAGATTGGTGAGATCAACCTCTTAGGAAGCACACCTCTTAGGGACAAGAAGATGGAAGTGTTCAATAACCTTCCGATTGCCATTATAGAGTTTGAAGATGACAATGCAGCGCCGATATATGCGAATAATGCTTTTAAAATGCTCCTTAGCACCATGGGACTAATGAATCAGGGGGATAAAAAAGCAATTGAACTTAGCAGCATCCTGCCATTTGACAAGTTCCATGAAGCGGCCAGAAAAGCTGAGTTTTCACCGGATCACAGAGCAGAGATGGATATGGTGATCAACGGGAATCTTACTAATACGAAACTGAAATTTATCGCCAGAGAGGGTAATAAAGCGGCCTTTGCTGTTGTGGCAAGAAATCTTTCTTTCCAGGGGGCAGAAGGAAATAAGGCAGAGAGTATTCAGGTTGCCATGGCACATGTTTTCAGCCAGTATTTCAGAGTGGATCTGTATGATGAAAATGGCACAGTAGAAAACATTTTCCTTAATTCCAACCAACATGCCCTGGCAGATATTGAGCCTAATGCTATAAGAGCCGTTGAGCTATACTCCAATATGTATCTGTATCCTGAGGAAAGAGAGCGGTTCAGGAAGTTTTACGATATACCAAGTGTTATCGCAAGAGTTAAAGAAACAAATTCTGATTACATAGTAGATTATTATCATTCTGCAATTCCCGGGGATAATGGCAGAATGCAGATGTACATGATACTCCCATTCAATTATAATGGTAGATGGAAGTATATCTCCTGCTGCAGATATGCAGATGATATAAACGATGAATTGAAATACGGCATTAGGGACGACTGACTACTATGTTAAGGTTTTGTTTTGGGGCATCAGGTGCTGGAAAGAGCACCGGTATTTATGGGGAAATAATTGAGAGGAGCTTTAAGGAGCCGGATACCGACTTTCTTATTATTGTTCCTGACCAGTTCACTATGCAGACTCAGAAGGATGTTGTTAAGATGCATCCTTCTCATGCAATCATGAACATTGATGTTTTGAGCTTTGGACGACTTTCTTACAGAATATTTGAGGAAGTGGGCCTTAGCTCTTTTTCTGTGCTTGATGACGTGGGAAAGAGCCTTATCCTGAGAAGAGTATCGGATATGCTCGGGGAAAGACTCCCTGTTATCGGGGCAAATATGCATAAGACCGGATATATTGATGAGGTAAAGTCAACTATATCCGAATTCATGATGTATGGAATCGGTGATAAAGAACTTGCTCTTCTTGAGGAAAAGAGTGCCGCAAAGGGTGCTCTTAACTCCAAGATAAAGGACCTGCGTCTTATCTACAGCGAATTTCACAAGTATATTCGGGGGAAATATATTACGACAGAGGAGACCCTTGATATTCTATGTTCCTGTATCCCAAAGTCCAATATCATAAAGAACTCTGTCATAGTTTTTGACGGCTTCACCGGTTTCACACCGATTCAGTACAGGGTCATTGATGCGCTTCTTTTAGCTTCGAAGGAAGTGCTCTTTTCGTTGACCATAAGTCCCAAAGAAGATCCGTATAATGCATCCTTTGAGGAGCAGGAGCTCTTTGCCCTTAGTAAAAAGACGGTAAGGGATCTTGAAAAGATTGCAAAGAAAAACGGTTCAGGAAGGGACAGAACTTTAGATATTTTCATAAAGGGAGACATCGTAAAGCGCCTTGAGAGCAATAAGCCGCTGGCTTTTCTTGAAAAGAACCTGTTCAGATATAATTCTGAAAAGTTCGAAGAAGTCCCTGAGGAGATAGAAGTTTATGAGGCTTCTACCCCGGAGAGCGAAGTCAGGCAGACAATGATAAAAATATCCGATATTGTCCGGGAAAAGAACTATGCCTACAGGGATATTGCCATAGTCTGCGGGTCACTTGATACATATTCGGAGCTCATAGACAAAATGGCAGCAAGATTTGGAATTCCTGTCTATATTGATAAAAATGTCAGTCTTATGCTGAATCCGTTTATTGAATATATAACCAGCGCAATAAACATTGCCATTGGAAATTTTAAGTATGAAGATGTATTTCACTATTTAAGAAGCGGAATGACGGACTTTTCCGCTGAAGATGCCGATATTCTTGAGAATTATGTAAGAGGACTTGGAATCAAGGGTCAGAAGCAGTGGGAGGACAGATTTTCAAGACGTATGCCTGTGAAGTTTAAGAGAAAAGCAGGCGAGGACGAAGAAAAAGAGCGTGAAATAGAGCTCATGACCAGAATTGAAGGAATGAGAGAAGCTATAAGCAGTTCTCTTAAGCCTATTCTGGATAAAAATATCAAGACAGCCAGGGATATTACCGGGGCACTGTTTGAGGTTGTTGAAAAGAATAATAGCAAAGAAAAGCTTCAGAACTACAGCGACAGCTTTAAGAAAGAAGGAGACTTAAAACGGGCCAGGGAATATGACCAGATATACGATAAGATAATAGCTCTTTTGCAGCAGATAATGGATCTTATCGGTGACGATGAGCTTTCGCTTACGGAGTACAGGGATATTTTAAGTGCCGGATTTGGAGAGATAGAAGTAGGTACTATCCCTCAGGATGCGGACAGGATCATAGCCGGAGATATTGAGAGAACAAGGCTCAAGGAGATAAAGGTGCTTTTCTTCTTAGGTGTAAGTGACGGCTCCATACCTTCCAATACCGGAAGCGGAGGTATACTGTCGGATATAGACAGGGAATTCCTTTCGGGGCTTGATGCAGACATAGCACTGGCGCCGACTCCGAGGCAGCAGATGTACATTCAGAGGCTGTATCTTTACATGAACCTTACAAAGCCCACAGATAAGCTCTATCTGTCCTTCCCTCAGATGGGAAATGACGGAAAGAGTCTTAGACCAGCGTACCTTATACCGAAACTGTCCCAGATGTTTCCAAAGCTATCTGTAGCAAGGCCTGAAGAGGGCAGCTTTGAAAGCCAGAATGTCTGTGCAAGGGACAGCTATGAGAATGTGGCAGACATGCTCAGGGAGTTTGCAGCAGATCATTTGTCAAAGGAGGAAGAGAACAACTTCTTGGCACTTTTTTCCGTGCTTAAAGAAAATGATAAGCTGGGAGGAATGCTGGGGGGACTTATGGAAGCAGCTTTTGCTCATTATGAATCAAAGCCTTTGGCATCTGCACTTGCCAGGTCCCTGTATGGCGCAACTATAGATATGAGTGTAAGCAGGCTTGAACTTTTTGCATCCTGCTGCTATGCCCATTTCTTAAAGTATGGATTAAGGATCGATGAGCGCAAGGAGTATGACTTTGATGTAGCGGATCTGGGAAATGTATTCCATACTGTTTTAGAGAAATACACCTCTGAGATACTTAGCAGGGGAATAGATTGGAGAAATCTGTCAAAAGAGGATTCTGAGGAAATATTAAATCATGCGTTAACAGAATGCGTTGATGAATATGGTGAGACCATACTTCGCAGCAATGCCCGTAACCAGCACATGATCGACAGGATTCACAGGATACTTTCAAGAACGGTTGATACGTTAAAATATCAGATTACAAAGGGAAAGTTTGATCCGGCATTTCTGGAGATGGATTTCAGGGAGGTTGGAAACCTGGATGAGATAAATATTGCGCTGGATGAGGATGAAAAACAGCGTATTTCTGCGAGGCTTAAGCTTCGCGGAAAGATTGACCGAATTGATCTGCATGAGGATGATGAGCATGTATATGTAAAGGTCATTGATTATAAATCAGGTAAAAGAAAATTCAGCATAGCATCTCTATACTATGGCCTGCAACTTCAGCTTGTAATGTATATGGAAGTTGCCATGGCTGCGGAAAAAAAGCTTTCAAAGGGCAAAGATGTAGTTCCTGCGGCAGTTCTTTATTATCACATTGACGATCCTATGGCTGAGGGAAAGAATGATCTTCAGCCTGATGATATTGAAGCAGACATAAGAAATCAGCTGAAAATGACCGGGCTTGTTAATGAAAACATGGACATCATAAAAATGCTGGATAGTGACATGACATCTAAGTCCGATATAATACCGGTGTCCTTAAAGAAGGATGGGACTGTCGGTGCATACTCACAGACTATTTTGCCCGAGGATTTCAATGCCCTGAGGAGCTACACAGCTGACAAGATAAAGGAATTCGGCAAAAGAATTCTTGAAGGGGATGTGGAAGTAAATCCTTATGATACCGGAACAAGAAGCTCCTGTGACTATTGCGTATACAGAGCTGTATGTGGATATGACGAGAAGGTACCGGGCTTTTCCATGAGGGATCTGCCCCTTGATGACAATGCGGCTAAGGAAGTTATCATCAATCAGTATAAGGAACAAAATTAAATCATGGCTGTAGAATTTACTAAGGAACAACAGGCGGTAATAGACGCCAGAAATTGTAATATATTGGTATCCGCAGCAGCGGGCTCAGGAAAGACAGCTGTGCTGGTGGAGAGAATCATACAGATGATCAGTAAGGACCTTGATATTGACCATCTTCTTGTGGTGACCTTTACGAAGGCAGCAGCTTCTCAGATGAGGGAAAAGATTACCCTGGCGATACAGGACAGTCTCCTTAAGGATCCGGACAACAAGCACCTTCAGAAGCAGGAGACACTTATTCACAATGCCCAGATAACCACCATAGACTCTTTTTGCCAGTATGTTCTGAGGAATAATTTTAATGCTATCGGTATCGACCCTTCTTTCCATGTGGGAGATGACGGAGAAATGTGGCTTCTTCAGGATGAGGTCATGTCTGAACTTTTGGAGAGCGAATATCAGAAGGCTGACGAAGAAGAGAATTCTGATTTTCTCTATGCTATGGAATATTTTGGTACAGGAAGCAGCGACAGGAAGGTAGAGGAATATATCCAGCAGCTTTACAGATTTGCCATGAGTATGCCCTGGCCGGAGGACTGGATAAAAGAAAGAGCAAGAGACTACGACGTCCGGTGTGATAAATTTGAGGACCTGGACTTTGTGGCTGCCTGCATGGAGCATGCAAAGATCAGCATGGGGGAGATGCTTCAAAGTCTTTCTGCAGCCGATAGAGTATCCTGTGAAAGCGACGGTCCCTACATGTACGGAGATACTCTGGAAGCGGACAAATCCAGTGTGGAAGCGCTTCTTCGATATGATACCTACGATGCACTGTTTGACGGCCTTCGCGCGGTTTCATTTGGGAGACTTCCTGTAAAAAAGGACGACAGCGTTAATCCTGAAAAACGCGAATATGTTCAAAAACTCAGGAAAAAGGTAAAGGATGGTTTTCAGAAGCTGACAGAAACCTATTTTGCACTGCCAGCAGGAACTGTGCTGGATCAGATGGCGCTTTGTGACAGAGCTGTAAAAGAGCTGTGCAGGCTTACATTACGCTATAAGGAGCTTTTTGATGAGAAAAAGAGAGAAAAACACCTTATAGATTTTTCGGATATGGAGCACTTTGCCCTGAATATTCTGGTTAACCATCCATCTGATGATGAGTGCATAGGTCTTTCTGCAGAGGAGATACTTGATAAGTGCACGCCCTCTCCGGTTGCGCTGGAATACAGGGATTATTACAGGGAAGTCCTTATTGATGAATATCAGGATTCAAATAATGTTCAGGAACTGATCCTTAGGTCAATTTCCGGAGATGACCCGGCTGTATCCGAACGCTTTATGGTAGGGGATGTAAAGCAGAGCATCTATAAATTCAGGCTGGCAAGACCTGAGATATTCATGGAGAAGCTGGATACCTACAGTAAGGAAGAGGGTTCTGCCGATCACAGGATAGATCTTCATAAGAATTTCAGGAGCAGGAAAGAGGTTCTTGAGATCACCAATTATATCTTTGAGAAGATAATGGGAAGAGACCTGGGAAGTGTTGCCTATGATGAGGATGCAAGGCTTGTTACAGGGGCTTTATATGAAACTCCTAAAATGGAGGTTTCTCCGGAGCTTATTATGTTTGAATCATCTTCTGAACCGGGAAGTGCTCTTTCTGACTATGACTCCAGACAAAAAGAGGCTTTGGTAATAGCTGAGCGCATCCATGAACTGATGAAGGAGAACAGTGAACTTAGATATAAGGATATTGTCATACTTCTTCGCTCACTGTCAGGATGGGATGATACCTTTAAAAAGGTTCTTGCAGATCAGGGAATTCCTGCCTATGTGGAATCCAAGAGCGGATATTTCGACGCCTATGAGATATCAGTAATGATAAATTTGCTTACGATAGTGGATAACCCCAGTCAGGACATTCCACTTGTGAGTGTCATGAAATCCTGTATAGGCGGTTTTAGTGATGAGGAACTTTCAAAGCTGAGGATCCTTGTGGACAGCGATGAGAAAGCTTCCTATGAACTGTCTTTTTACTATGGAATAAAGGCTTTGGATGCAGATAAAACAGATGATAACAATCCTCTTTCGGAAAAGCTTCATAAGTTTGTTGAGATTATAGAGGATCTGAGAAAAAGAAGTGTATATACTCCTGTACATGAGCTTTTACAATATATTTTAGACATTACGGGCTTTGATACCTATTGTCTTGCAATGCCTGCGGGCAGCCAGAGGAAAGCGAATATCGATCAGCTTATGAATAAGGCACTTGCCTTTGAAAAGACTTCTTTTAAAGGTCTTTTCCACTTTATAAGATATGTCGAGCACATGAAGATAGTGCAGGTGGACTATGGAGAGGCGGATATACTTGATGAAAATGCTGATGTAGTACGCATAATGAGTATCCATAAGAGCAAGGGACTGGAGTTCCCTGTGGTATTTGTATCGGGAACCACAAAGGGCTTTAATAAGATGGATATTCAGGGAGATCTTATCTCAGACATGGATCTGGGACTGGGAGTTAAATGCGTTGATCTGGAAAACAGGGTTAAGTACGATACGCTGAAAAGAATCATCATTGCTGGGAAGATGCAGACGGATAACCTTGGTGAGGAAATGAGAGTCCTGTATGTGGCACTTACCAGGGCAAAAGAGAAACTGATAATCACAGCAGCTGTAAAGAAGCTGTTGGAGGAAATAACGGCTACACTGAGGAGTATTCCTGCTTTAGTTTCGGAGAGGGCAATACTGCCTTATTCCTTCAGAGCGGGAGCTGTGAGCTATTTTGACCTGATATTGTCATCGCTTATAAGGCATCCTTCCTTTGAAACAGTGTTGGATAAGCTATCGATTCCAAAGGATGATTATCTTCAGTATGCTGATAAAGGCGGAGCTTTGCCGGCTCTTACAGTAAAGGCCCTGACAGAGGAAGAAATCATAAGGGATATGGTAAAGAAGGATGTGGCAACGCTTCTTCGCAGACAGGAACTTGAAAGTGATATTATTTCCATAGACAAAGACCTGGCGGACAGGCTTACAGCAAAGTTTGAGAGCAGATATGCCTATGAAAGCCTCAAGGGCCTTTTTACCAAAACTACTGTTACAGAGCTAAAGAAGCACAAGCTTGAGGAAATGGGCGAGACCTTTGATAAGCCGGCCGACTATGGGGCTGAATATGAGGATGCACCTATAGAAAACCCGGCAGGAAAGAGTGCAAAGAAGCTCACCGGCGCAGAGAGAGGTACAGCTTATCACAGGATAATGGAGATACTTGATGACGCCGTGTATGGGGATGAGAGTCTTATGGGGAAGGCTCTTGATAAAGACGGATCGGGAGATGTGTCAAAACAGCTTTTTTCCTGGCTTTGCAGAATGAGGGATAAGGGGATGATCCCTGAAGAGTATCTGGGATGTGTTTGGACGCCGGATATTGTAACCTTCCTGTCAACGGAGCTGGGACAGAGAATGGGAGAGGCCTTTAGGAGAGGACAGCTTGTAAGGGAGAAACCCTTTATGATGGGAATACCGGCAAGCGACCTTGATCCTAAATTCCCACAGGAGGAGATGGTACTTATCCAGGGAATCATAGATGCCTGGTTTTTAGAGGGCGACGATATCATTCTTATGGACTACAAGACGGATAAGGTAAAAGAGCCCAAGGAACTCATAGACAGATATCAGATTCAGCTTGATCTGTATAAGAGGGCTCTGGAAGCGGCAACAAAAAGAAAAGTGAAGGAAGTTTATATCTATTCCTTCGGGCTTGGATGTCAGATCAAACTATAATTGTTGGGGTGAATACAGATGAGAGAAAAGGTTTCTACGCTAAAAAACAACATGGAGCAGCGCATCGTAGGAAAGGGGCCTGTTCTTGATAAGGTCATCGCCTGCCTTCTGGCAGGCGGACATATTCTTTTGGAGGATGTTCCGGGAGTGGGGAAAACATCCACTGTCAAAGCACTTTCCGACTCTTTGGCTCTTTCTTTTTCCAGAATACAATGTACACCGGATACTACACCCTCGGATATAACCGGGTTTTCAATGTATGATCAGGGAACGGGGAAATTTAATGTGATTCCCGGACCGGTGGTAAATAATATAGTCCTGGCGGATGAGCTTAACAGAACTTCCCCCAAGACCCAGTCGGCGCTTCTTGAAGCCATGGAAGAGCATAAGGTGACAATAGACGGCACAGATATTCCCGTGCCGGAGCCTTTCATGGTATTCGCCACCCAGAATCCTGCTGAAATGGCAGGAACCTATCCTATTCCGGAATCCCAGATGGACAGATTCATGATGAAAATAAGTGTGGGTTATCCTGACAGTGAGGCTTCGGAGGATATGGCAAGGCGCTTTTTGGACGGAGACCTTCACGGTAAAACGATGCCTGTCCTTACCGGCGAGGATATATTAGAAATGCAGGAAGAGGTTAAAAAAGTTACTATCCACGATGACCTTCGCTCCTATGCAGTAAGGCTCGTGGAAGAGACCAGGAATAAGTCTGAGATTTCCTGCGGCGCGTCTCCAAGAGCCATGCTCTCAATGCTTAGATGTGCCCAGGCTCTGGCCTACATTGCAGACAGGGACTACTGTATTCCTGAGGATATTGCAGAAGCGGCAGCTCTTGCCCTGCCTCACAGGATAATGCTATCTACCGAGGCAAAGCTCAGCCGTACTACCAAAGATGATGTTATAAAACAGATTCTACTTAAGGTAAAAGTATCATGAAGATATTTCTGCATAAAAGAGAAATACTTGTCTTTATAGTGCTTTTGATACTTAGCATAGTGTTTTCCAGCTTCTATGGCGGACCGGTGACATTTGCCTGGCTCTATGCCCTATTGCTGATCCTTCCTTTGTCTGCACTTTACATAGCTTTGAACTATTTTTTTCTGTCAGTATATCAGGAGATAGAAGTGCACAAGGTATCTAAGGGTGAAAATCACAGATACAGGGCTTTTATTGAGAACACCGGTATTCTTCCAATTCATAAAATGAAACTCCTGACGTTGGATGACCGCTGCGATATGTATGAGATTCCAAGCGGAGAAAAACTTTCTCTAGGATCCAGAGGGAAAAAAGAGCTGACCTCCGGAATCAGCTGCAGATACGCAGGAGCCTATAACGTCGGTATAGAGAAGGTTTCGTTTACGGATCCCTTTAACCTGTTTTCTGTGGAGCTTTCTGTCCCCTATTCCTTCAGGGCAATCGTAAGGCCAAGGATAACGGATATAGCTGAAAAGGCTCTGGATATTGAGAATCTTATAAATAACAGCGGCTTAAAGAGTGTGGATCAGCATGAGGATATTCCGGGAAGCGACATGAGGAAGTATCAGAGGGGAGATCTTCTTTCTTCAATCAACTGGAAGGTTTCAGCAAGGCTTGGCGATACAGTAGTCAGGCTCCCTGATCCAATGGAGAAAAGAACCGTGACAATCCTTATGGAGGTATCAGACACGCCGGAGAGTCTTTGGGATATTGAGTTTTTAAAGAGAAGGGATTTCTTTCTGGAATTTGTTGTTTCAGCGGCATGGCACTTTGGACAGCAAAGTGTTCCGGTGAAAATAATATATCCCGCAGGGGAAATAAAGGAACAGACAGTGGATTCCTATGTCAGTTTTATGGAATTCTATAACGTCGTTTCAGATGGGCTTTCCTACAGTTCAGAGGTTGTTCATAACAAGTTGTTATCACTAGCAAAAGAGAAAAGAGGCTCGTATGGAGCAGATACCTGGATTCTCGTCAGGGAAGAAAGTAGAGATCAGTCAGATTTCTGCACTGTTATCGACTGAACTAAAAATTCATATTTTTGTCTTTTCACTTGTGACAATGGGGCTTGAGATATACAGGCTGGTAGCAGGAGACAGCGGAGAGATCTTTGACGCAGTTTTCCCTGTGGTTACTATTGCATTCTTTTTCTTTTACAGTATCCTTAAGACTCTGTTTGGAGTTTTTGTGGGAAAAAAGGCTGCGGCTGTATTCTCGGTACTGCCCTCAGTCCTGTTGATTTTTCTTTTTAGAAGAACTGACCTTTTGCCCTACTCAGCTCTTTTTATGGGAACTGCGATAATTGTGGGTGCTGTGCTGAGGCTCCTTTTTGAGTTTATGCCTTATCTGGAGCAGGTAATAGATTTTGGGAGCCTGCTTATGACTATAGCGTGCACGGCGCTTTATTTTGGCTTCGGAGCGTTTAAAAGCGGACATAGAACTATCACCTTTATGTTTGTCTTTCTTGTGGTTTTGTCACTATCAGCCCTTCAAAAGTTTCTTTTTGAAAAAAACGGTGAGGGCTTTCCGTTTTTCTTTTACCTGATAATGGCAATTCTCATTCTTATAGTTCCAATGAGGGATGAGCCCATTAACTGGACGCCGGTCCTGGATATGGGAAGGAGAATGTCAGAGGGGATGAGGGAGTCCTTTGACTCAGTCTCTTACTATGTTTCGGAGTTTTTTAACGATGAGAACTATGTAACAGGCTACAGCGCCCTCGGAAAGACGGGAGGAGTTGTAAACAGTTCTGAGAGAACGCAGCTCATACTAAGAAGCAGCGACAAACCCTATTATGTATTTAAAGATTCGGAAAGCAACTTGTTTAAGCTGAGGAGAAAAGTTCTGTATCTTGCGGGCGGCAGAGGTGAAGATACATCGCAGCTCATAAGGTTTGCGCATCTTCTTCATTCAGGCGAGGTAAGCAGGGGATATGCTTCGGTCTTTTCCCAGAGTGCGAAGGTATCTCTTGAGTATTCCCTTCTAAAGACGCCTGATGAGATTGCACCGGTAAACTCCTTTGTCATGACGGATGAGAATGGCAGAGTAAAGGATGGAAGCAGTATCCTTCCTCACAAAAGAGGATACCGGTTAGAAGCTTCTTATCTTGATATTGATTATGGAAGCCCCTATCTTATCGCATTATTGGAGAATGCAGCTTCAGAACCAAACAGTTTTCTGTCAGAGTCCGGTATTATGACCTATGAAGAGTGCTGTGAATATTTAAGGGAACTGTATGATATAAGGCTTGATGATATCATAAGCGGTGAGGATTACCTTAAGATCCTTGAAGAAATAAAGACCGAAGAGGATGAAATATATCAGGAGTATTTAGATACAGCCGGCGCAACACCTCGCATGCGGGAACTGGCAGAGGAGCTTTCCTTTGATGCCGGAAATACTTTTGAAAGCTGCAAGAGGGTAGAAGCCTATCTTCGTCAGTACCAGTACAGCACAGATCTCAAGGGAAAAGACAGACTGGTGACGGATATGAGTACTCCTGAGGGACTTAGCACCATGGCGGACCTGTTTCTTTTTGAGAGTGGCAAGGGCTACTGTGTTCACTATACTTCCTCCATGGTCATGCTGCTAAGGCTCTCCGGAATTCCTGCCAGAGCAGTCAGCGGATACAGATACTCATTTCCCTTTGAGCCGGATGACCAGTACAAGGTTAGCGGAAACTATGCCCATACCTGGCCTGAGGCCTTTATAGAAAATGTCGGATGGGTTCCCTTTGAACCTACAAGCTCATACCTTCCTGCGGAGGAGAGGACCTGGAACAGGGTTCCCAAGGAGGAAAAAGAGACTGCGGATATACCTTCTTTGACGGATACTTCAGTTTATCCTTCTGCTTCTTATGGCCTTCCTGACAATATCGAAAAGAACCTTGAAGAGGAAGAGAACGAGGACGGACAGGGAATTACACTGGGGATTGCAAGGCTGCTTATCTCAGTTACCATATTCATTGCGTTATTACTGCTTTTGCTTATTTTTGGCACCAGAATGGTGAGAGAGCTAAAATACAGGTGCGGGACCAATAACCAGAAGCTTTTGATGGATGTGGAGCTGATAAAAAAGAGCATTGTGAAACTGTCAGCAGAGGATTTTGAAGACAGGGGGCTTTTGTCGGATTATGAAAAAAGAATTCCTGAGGAACTAAGAAAAGAAGCAGGAAATGTATTTGCATCCTATTACAGGCTGAATTATGCAAAAAATCCGGTAGTGATTTCAGATGAAGAATCCATAAGGGCGAAGGAACTTAGAGAAAGACTGCTTGTTTATAGAAAAAAATGAGCTTTGACGATTCATTCGTCAAAGCTCATTGAAAAATTATTTATTTGTTGCCTCTGCAGCTGCTTTTGCGGCTGCCTCTTTTTTTGCCTTGATTGAAGCAAGTACAACTGCAAGATTTGGCCTTCTCCTTTCAAGCTTTTCATCGGTCTGAAACTTAAGGAAACCGTCATATTTTGCATGAGGGATTACATAGAACTCATCCTCTTCGATAGCCTTAAATACCATTTCGCCATAGCCTTCAAGGGGATAACCGGTCTCTATTACGTGGTTGAACTCTGCAATACCCTTCTTGTATTCTTCGCTCTGATAGTAAGGATCGGAATCATCCTTAAATCTTTCAGGTCTGTAATCTTCGCTGTTGTCAAGATTGGTCTGCACATAGCCGGGGCAGAAAACGCCCATGGCGATATCAGCGCCTGCAGCCTGAAGCTCGTAATTTATGCACTCAGAAAGTGATAATGCGGCATGCTTTGTTGTATAGTATGGAGCCATGCCGAACCAGTTCATAAAGCCTGCAACAGAGCAGGTGTTCATGATGTTACAGTGTGTTCCCTGCTCCATCATTACAGGTATTACCTGACGCATAAGGTATACGTGAGACATAAGGTTTGTCTGAACTATCCACTCCCAGTCTCTAAGAGGGAGAGATAAGCCATTTCCTGGTATAGCAACACCTGCATTATTCATAAGAAGGTCAATCTGACCATATCTTTCTAAGGTTGTCTTTACTATCTTTTCAGTATCTTCGTATTTACTTACATCAGCTGTGATAAGAGTGATATCTTCAGCACCATTCTCTTTTGCCATGGACTCAACTGCGCTCAGCTTATCTTCAATGATATCCACAGCTACAATCTTCATCCCCCGTTTTGCAGCCTCTTTAACAAATTCTTTGCCAAACCCGCTGGCAGCGCCGGTGATGATTGCCACTTTCTCCTTAAATTCCTTCATAAAAAAATCTCCCATTTATACCAAAACTAAATCATTTAAGTGTAAAACAAAACAATTTAGAATTATAACAAAATTCCGTTTGCTGTCAATGTGAAAAATGTATTAATGTTAATCAAATATCGATAACATCAGAAAACATGAAGGTTTTAAGAAAAAATAATTGTTGACAACGGGGCGCAGTGATTGTTTAATGTAAATGAACTAAATAGAAACCGCTAGGGGAGCAATGCTGAGAATGTACGTGCCTGCACGACTAACCCTTATTACCTGACCCGGATAATGCCGGCGTAGGGAAGCTATGATACTTATTATATAAAAATCCTTATGAGTTTTGGGATTTTGATTATGATAGGTGTAACTTTGTAAGAGTCTTGGAACCTCCTTTGAATGCGGTAAACATCAAGGGAGGTCTTTTTATGAGTCTGTTTCTGGAAAAAGTAGTAGAAGATGGGTATGTAACTTACAACATTACAAGAGGTGGCTATTTTCTGATAGTTGTTCTTTTGCTTGCAGCAGTTGCTTTGGTGAGCTATTTTACCAATGCTGACGGCAAGGGAAAAATGAGCATCAAGCAGATCACTTTCTCAGCTCTTTGCCTTGCACTGGCTTTTGTAATGTCAAACATTAAGCTTTTCAAACTTCCTATGGGAGGAAGCGTAACTCTTTTCAGCATGTTCTTTGTATGCTACATCGGTTACCTCTATGGTCCTCGTGTAAGCCTTTCAGCAGCTTTTGCTTACGGACTTCTGCAGATGATCATCGATCCATATATCATCAGCGTTCCTCAGCTTCTCTGCGATTACATTCTTGCATTTGGAGCCCTCGGTCTTGCAGGATTTTTCTTTGAGAAAAAGCAGGGCATGATCATCGGATATCTGGTAGGTATATTTGGAAGGTTTGTATTCTCTACACTTTCAGGTGTTATATTCTTTGCAGACTATGCTCCTGAAGGAATGTCACCGCTTGCTTATTCCGCAGCTTACAATGGCTCATATATTGCAATCGAAGCTGCTCTTACAATAATCGTTCTGCTTATTCCGGCAGTTCATACAGCACTTAACCGCATCAAGGTTGAGGCTAATGAGAAATCTCTTCGCAAAGAACTTAAGATGGGTTAAAAAAATCCTGGCTGATCTTATTCAGCCAGGTATTTTTTATATTTTGCAACATTCTTGGCGCTTAAGTGGGCAACAATCTTTACGCCCTCAGGAAGGTACTCGGTGCTCTCAATGACTGAAGATGCTGTGATGGTGTTAAGGATTCCACCTTCAGAGTATGGAAGAAGGAGCGTGCAGAGGGTGTCGCCCTGCTTTAAGGTCTCTTCAATGAGGCCAATAAGGGCATCAAGGCTCTCCTTGGACTTAGCGCAGATGTAGGCTCTGTCATCTACGGCCCGCGGAACTTCCATGACGAGCTGAGAAGCTTCTTTTTGCTGATTCTGGACCAGGTCGGATTTGTTGAAAATATAGAGGATTGGAATATCCCCTGCACCAATTTCAGCCAGGGTTTCCTTTGTTACTTCCATGTGATGACGATATTCGGGATCAGAGAAATCAATGATCTCCAGAATGAGGTCAGCGTATTTTGCCTCTTCCAATGTGGAGCGGAAGGCTTTTACAAGGGTATGTGGAAGCTCGCTGATAAATCCTACCGTGTCGGTTAAAAGAAAAGGTCGCCTTCCCGGAGCAGCGATTCTTCTGACTGACGTATCGAGGGTAGCAAAAAGCATATCCTTTTCAAGAACTTTCTTTTCTTCAGAATTATCTCCGCCGTAGAAGGACAGGAGATTGTTCATAACAGTGGATTTTCCGGCATTTGTATAGCCTACAAGAGATATCTTGGGTTCGGGAGATGAAAGCCTCCTGTTTCTCTGGGTATCTCTTTCTTTTTCAACATCTTCAAGCTCGCGCCGAAGTTCGCTCATTCGATGCTCGATGCGACGTCTGTCCAGCTCAAGCTGCTTTTCTCCGGAACCTTTGTTGGAGAGTCTGCCGCTTCCACCGCCCTGTCTTGAAAGTGAACTTCTCATGCCTACAAGCCTTGGAAGCATATACTGCAGCTGAGCGTATTCAACCTGAAGCCGGGACTCACGGGTCTTGGCTCTTTTGGCGAAAATCTGAAGAATAAGACCGGTTCTGTCAATGACCTCGGTATCCAGGATCTTTTCCAGGTTTCTTATCTGCATGGGGGAGATATCATCGTTAAAAATGATGATATCAGCATCAAAGACATCCAAAGAGGCCTTTATTTCCTCGACTTTACCGCTTCCGATATATGTACTCCTGTCGGGAGCCGGTAGGTTTTGAGTCGTAATTCCCACAACTTCTATATCAAGTGCCTTGGTAAGCTCTTTTAATTCCTTCATAGAGCGCTCAAACTCATCGTCGGACTTATTTGTATTAAGTCCAACGAGTATCGCTCTGATTTGTTTTGTGTCTTGTACTATCTGATGCATTTCATTCTTCATATTATGTCCTTATATCAATGAGTAGTGGCAAAAGGCGCATGATATTGTTTTAAGAGACTGAATATACAATATTTTGCGACATTTTAAACTACGGAGATGAGACCTTTCGAGGGCTCATCGAAGTGCTTAGTTTAACTGGAGCAAAAATTGTATATCAGACGATTAAAACATATCATGCGCCTTTTGAATTAACCTTGAATCAACCTTGAATTACAACAGATGAATACCGTTTTTGTCGCATTCTGCAATCATGTCTTCAGGCCAGATAGAGCACTGTACCTCACCGATGTGAGCCTTTCTCAAGAAGAACATGCAGATTCTTGACTGACCGATGCCGCCTCCGATGGTATATGGAAGCTCTTTGTTAAGAATAGCCTTCTGGAATGGAAGCTCGGCTCTCTCAGTACATCCTGCCTTCTCAAGCTGAGACTTTAGGGAGTTCTCATCTACTCTGATACCCATACTTGAAAGCTCAAGAGCAATATCAAGAACAGGATAGTAAACAATGATATCAGCGTTGAGCTGCCAGTCATCATAGTCCGGAGCTCTTCCGTCATGCTTCTCACCGGATGCAAGCTCATCACCTATCTGCATGATACAAACGGCACCTTTTGCCTTTGAAATGTAGTATTCACGCTCCTTGGGAGTGTTATCAGGGAACATGTCTTCCAGTTCCTGTGTTGTGATAAAGAAAATTTCATCAGGAAGAATCTCTTCAATGTAATCATACTGGATTGACATGAATTTTTCAGTTTTTCTAAGTACCTTGTAGACATCACGAACTGTAGCCTTAAGAAAATCGAGATTGCGATCTTCTTTTGTGATGACTTTTTCCCAGTCCCACTGATCTACAAAAATTGAATGGATATTATCAGGTATCTCATCGCGTCTTACGGCATTCATATCAGTATAAAGACCTTCGCCGACATTGAAACCGTATTTTTTAAGAGCGTATCTCTTCCACTTTGCAAGAGAGTGAACAATTTCAGCAGGACGTTCATTTTCGTTGAGAATATCAAAAGATACGGGACGCTCAACACCGTTTAAGTTATCGTTGAGACCGGATTCAGGTGTTACGAATAAAGGAGCAGTGACACGCTGAAGATTAAGTCTTGTAGAGAGCATTCCCTGAAAAAAGTCCTTTACTGTTTTGATACCGACCTGAGTGTCGTGGAGATCAAGGCCAGATTCATATTTCTTGGGGATTTTAAGATTTTCCATATTTTACTCCAACTAAAAATCAAATTACCTTAATATAGGGTCAAAAGGCACTATGAGTACTTTTGACCCCAAATCATACCATTTAACATAATAAAACTTGCGCTTTTATATTGCAAGAACATTTTTTTATGCACCGTTTTGCTCAAAAAATCAGTATTTTTCGATAACGATTAAGTAGCAGTATTTGATAAAAAGACAGCAAAATGTAAGTAGTTTCATAAAATTCGTTTTTTCGTCACAGTTTCGTCACAAAAACCTATTTACAAACTTAATCGTATTATGTATATTACAGTTACTGTTTTTGCAGTTTGTTTTTTAGAGGGAAATATTCATGGTGGCAATGATATAGATGATTATTTCTCTTGGGAGAAAGGAAGTGGCTATGATGTTAGGAAAAATGATTAAGAGGCACGTAATGCTTAAACCTGCACAGGTCAAGGAATTTGTTGATGCAGCTACTAAATGTGACTTTGACGTTGATATATACTATAACAGATATGTTGTAGATGCTAAGTCTATTTTAGGCGTTTTCGGACTGGATCTTACACAGCCTTTGACTGTAGAATACAGCGGCTCCAACGAGCAGTTTGAATCATACCTTAAGGGTATTGCAGTAGCCGGCTGATCGGATTAATACAATTTCATATATGTAGTATTTAGACTCCTCATAGTATACAATATGCTGTGAGGAGTTTTTTATGATATAGGAAATTTCTCCGAAATTCCTATATCATAATCTCACGAAATCCGCAGCATGTGCGGATTTCTGTAATCACATACAAGAACTCATAATATCTTCCATGGAGTAAGAATGGATATACAGATTTCAATTAGAGGCCTCGTGGAATTTATACTGCGAAGCGGAGATATAGACAATAGAATACATCAGGGCCCGTCTGATGCTATGCAGGAGGGCAGCAGGATACACCGCATGATTCAAAAGAGCATGGGGCCTGATTACCATGCAGAGGTTCCGCTTAAGTATGTTCATGAAGCTGAGGGATACAATCTTGTAATAGAGGGAAGGGCAGATGGCATTCTTGATAAGTATATAGACGATGATAACGCTTATGATGCTCAGGAGAGCTTTATCGAGTCCCCAAAGCCTAACCCCATGATAGATGAGATAAAGGGAACCTATAGAGAACTGGCCAAGATGAAGGAGCCTGTGCCGGTCCATCTGGCACAGGCCAAGTGCTATGCGGCTATTTACAGCGGGATGAAGCACTGCCCCGGTATAAATGTCCGCATGAGCTATTGCAATATTGAAACAGAGGAAATGAAATACTTCGATTTTTCTTTTTCCTATAAAGAAATAACTTCATGGTTTAAGGAACTGGTATCAAAATATCTTAAGTGGTCTGATTTTGAGTATAATTGGGCAATTCTGAGAACATCTTCCATAAAAGCGGTACAATTCCCTTTTTCTTACAGAGAAGGTCAAAAGGAACTGGCAGCGGCAGTTTACCGCACAATTGTCCATGAAAAGAAATTATTTCTTGAAGCTCCGACAGGCACGGGAAAAACAATCACTACTGTTTTCCCTACGGTCAAGGCCATGGGAGAAGGAAAGTTATCCAAGATTTTTTACCTTACAGCCAAAACAATTACAAGGACAGTGGCTGAGGAAGCTTTTGACACTCTAAGGAGCAGCCAGAACCTCAGGTTTAAGACTGCAACCATAACTGCAAGAGACAAGATATGCTTTCTCAATGAGGATGATAGGAACTGCAATCCGGAGGCTTGTCCTTATGCCAAGGGCCATTTTGACAGGATAAATAATGCCATGTTTGACCTGTTGATCCATGAAGAGAGCTTTGATAGGGAAAAAATTGTAGAATATGCAGAAAAGCATCGGGTATGCCCCTTTGAGATGTCGCTTGACATGAGCCTTTTTGCGGATGGAGTAATCTGCGATTACAACTACGTTTTTGATCCCTTTGTTTATCTTAGAAGATACTTTGCAGATGGAATAGGTGGCAAGAAGGATTATGCGTTTTTGGTGGATGAAGCGCATAACTTGTTGGATCGCGGCAGGGATATGTACAGCGCAATTTTGCGAAAAGAGAGCTTTTTAGAGCTAAAAAGTGTGATAAAAGAATTCCACCCCAGCATTGCAGGGCATCTTGATAAATGTAATAAGGTACTTCTGGAATATAAAAGACAGTGCGATGGCTGCCAGGTACTTACTTCGATTGAAAGTATAATAAATCCTCTTAATAAGCTTTCGGGTATCATATCTGAATATCTTGAAAATCACCAGGAAGGCCCCTGCAGGGAGGAAATTCTGCTGTTTTACTTTGACATATCCAGGTTCCTGACCATATATGACCTCTGTGATGACCATTACGTTATCTACAGTGAATTTGCAGAAAACGGCGATTTCATAATAAAGCTCTTTTGCGCTGATCCATCAAGAAATCTGGCGTCCTGCATGGATAAGGGGAAATCTTCCATACTGTTTTCGGCAACACTTCTTCCTATTCAGTATTACAAAAGACTTCTGGGTGGAACCCCTGAGGATTTTGAGATTTATGCAAAATCAGTGTTTGATCCTTCCAAGCTGGGGATATTTATAGGAAGTGATGTTACCAGCAAATATTCGGAGAGAAGTGATGACCAGTATCTTAGGATTGCCGGCTACATCGACAGCGTAACTAAAGCAAGAAGCGGAAATTATCTGATCTTTTTCCCGTCCCATCAGTTTTTGGAGGAAGTCTATTATGCCTATGGCGAGAACTTCTATGATGAGGAAAAAACTGAGCTTTTGGTCCAGCAGGACTATATGAGTGAGGAGGCAAGAGAATCCTTTTTGGACAGATTTTCGGTGGGAAACAATATGGATCTGTCCGAGATCATCCATATGGATCTGGAAATTGAAGAAGATAAAAATGTTTTGGGCTTCTGCGTTATGGGCGGAATTTTCAGCGAAGGTATAGACCTTAAGTATGACAGTCTGATAGGCGTCATTGTTGTTGGTACCGGTATACCGCTTGTGTGCAATGAAAGGGAGATACTTCGGAGTTTCTTTGAACAGGAGGAGGTTGACGGTTTTGACTATGCCTACAGATATCCGGGTATGAACAAGGTCCTTCAGGCGGCAGGAAGAGTCATAAGAACAGAAGAAGACGAAGGCGTGGCGGTTCTTCTTGATAACAGATTTCTTCAGAACAGTTATAAGAGTCTTTTCCCAAGGGAATGGAGGGGATATAAGACCATATCGACTCAAACGGTCAAAAACCTTACAAGCCAGTTCTGGAGCGAAAGAGAACGGAAATAATACACTGAAATCGGAATTAAAAGAGAAAAAAATAAGGTTTGATTAACATATTGTTGGAAACTATATAAATATGTAAACCTACAAAAAATATGAATTGTTTCTATTGTTCGAACAATAATATACTAAATCAGAAAAATGATGAAAAAGGATTAATCAAATGACGAAAATGTCATGTGGATAACTCTGTGGAAATTGGGGATTAATTTTGGGGGATAGAATTCCAGCGCAGTAAAATAGGGAGGTTTGAGAAGTCACAAAATTAAACACATAACCGAGCAAAAATAATCATACGACTGAATTGGTCAACACCAATATGTTAACCATATAATGATGTGACAACAATGTCACAAAATGGCCGCCAATGCCCTGAATCAAGGGATTTCATTTTTTTCGCACACACATTTCTTTTTTGATGATAAAATATTTATACTTACTTTTTTAGATGCGTTTGTATTATTCGGGGAGCAGGTATGAATATAGAAAACTACGATCAGGAAATCATTTCTCTTAATGAACAAATGCTTAAGGCCAGATCAGCAATGTCTGCGAGCTATATATCCATATGCACGCGACTGGTCAAGAAAGCTAAGGAAATAGATGATAATAATCTGCTTGGGTATGCCTATTATTATCTTGCAGATGCTTATTATCTGCTTAGTACGGATTATCGCAAATTCAACAATAATCTCCTGAATGCAATTGAATATCTTCAGATTGGCGGAGATGCTGAGCATTTGGCAAGATGTTACAATCTCCTTGGTATTGATGCTCTAAATCATGGTAACAACGAGCTGGCGTTGGATTTCTTTTTTACCGGACTTAAGTACTGCGAAGAACTTGAAGACAGCGGTATTCCCGGCGTCATGGAATTTAACATGGGGCAGGTATACGGAAAGCTCGATGATATAAAGCAGGCTCTTTCCTGCGTCCGTTCTGCCTATAAAAATATTCGTAAGAACCGCGAAGAAAGTCTTTACTTCAGGAATATCCTGTACTGCTATTGTTTTGAGGCAGGCTGTTATATCAAACTGGGAAAACCGGATTCCGTGGATAAATGTCTGAAAGGCATGGAAAGGCTTGAAGCCAATAAGGACTGCAATCCTGATTTCTTTAATTCCTATGCTGTTATTGACACTAAGATGAGATGCTATCATTTCCTTGGGGATAAAGAGAGATTTAAGAAGTATACCGATGCTCTTATGAATATGCTGAGAGAGGGAAAATATTCTCTTGATAATATGGAGGATATTTTTGAGTCGGCACGTTTCTTTTTGAATATTGGTCGCACTAAGGAGCCGAAGGAAATCATAAAGATCACCGAGGAGGCTTTAAAGGAGCTTAATATCTCCAATCTAAAGCTTAATCACGCCAGACTTCGCTGTGAATTGTCCGAGAGATTCAGCTATCCCAATGATACTATTAAGGCTTTTGAGGATTTTTACAGATATTCCATAGAGTTTGAAAAAGAGAAAATCATAAATTACCAGTTTTTTGCAAATCTTCGCAAAAAGCTTGCAGATACTGAAAAAGAGAATATGGCGCTGTCCAAGAGAGCAGAGACAGACCCTCTTACAGGGCTTGGGAACCGCTATGGCCTTAACAAATATGCGGAATATGCCTTTGATATTGCCTTTGAAAACAAGACATCTCTTGCAGTAGAGATCCTGGATGTGGATGACTTTAAGTATTTCAACGATACCTTTGGACATCAGAGCGGAGACAACTGCCTTAAGAAGATTGGTGAGATACTGACCGAAGTGTGTGCAAAGAACAGCAGAATTCATGCCTACAGGTATGGCGGGGACGAATTCGTTATTATCTACGAGAGCATGTCGGATGAAGAGGTACTTAATATAGCAAAGAGTATACGACAGAAAGTCACCGGATCTAAGATATCTTCCGGACGAGGCAGGGAGGAAGCAGTAATCAGCATTTCTCAGGGAATAAGGAATTCGGTACCTACAGAGACCAACAAACTCTGGGACTATCTTCATGCCGCCGATGTTGCTCTTTACGAGGTAAAAGAGTCCAAGAAGGGCGAGATACATATTCTTCACAGAGTAGTGCATCCTATTGAGGCACCATGACTGCGGAAGAACTCCGTATTCAGATAATAAGTCGTTACTGTTCAGACAGAAATGCGCACTAAGCTGCGCATTTCGTGAGAACTTGATGCAGGAGTGAGCGCATTCCTTCGACGAAGTCGATATGGAATGAATGCGCGAATTGGTTACTGGAGCGAGCTGCATGCGAGTGAAC
>JAFPVA010000261.1 GCA_017413105.1 Butyrivibrio sp.
CGTTCCATTGTGTCAAATGGAACGCAAGAACCGTCCCCTCGTTCCACCGCCACCTCGATTCATCGCCGCAAAAAAGGCTGCCACACTAGTGACAGCCTCGTTTCATTTTATAAAATTTCTACTGATCTGAATTCATCAAACTGCGGATCTTCCACAAAATTCTTTATGAGATTCAGTGGAGTGAGTCCGATAGCTTCATGATGGATCTGCTGCTTGATCACCATTTTCTCATAGGAAGAAAGCTGGCAGAACTCAGGATGGCTTGCCTCATATTTCTCATTGAGCTGATCAAACAAATTATACTCCGGATCTCCCCACGCAAATACTTCTGCTGTCTTCAAGTTTGGTTTGAACGGAGAATATTGCAACCTGTTATCTTCCACTTTTTGTTGCTCCTTTCTCTTTAATCAAAAAATGAAGTGCTGTTAATATGATACCACAAATTTAAACGAAATTTAATAAAATGTTACAGATTTTTTACAGATTCTTTTTTCCCCTATAATTGAATACCAGAGGGCCTTTGGGTATTATATAGCTAGGAAAAATATGACCGTGCGCAGCTTTTTTATAAAGAAGCGTACTTCCGGAAATACCTGGAGGAAGAATTATGGGATTATCTGTAGGTGGAATCGGAAGCGCATATGGAACGAGCTTTGTACAGCCCATGAACTATACGCTGAAGAATGAATCAGAGATTTCCGAGGACTTCGCAAAGAAAGGCGCTGCGGGACTTGTGACAAACGTCTCTCCTGTAGGTTACCCGAATGCTCAGGCAATCGCAGAAGATGACGAGGAAAAGGAAAACCCGCTGGCAATTTCTATTGGGTCAGTGATGAAATCTCAGGAAGCAAACAAAATGTTTAATGAAGTTGCCCAGAAATTCCAGGGAATGACTGTAGGCTATGGTCAGAATATGGCAGCCCAGTCCTATGGAACACAGGGCAGCACACTTGATCTTTTTGCTTGAATATTAGGTAGGATACAAATAAAAGGCAACCTCCGGAGCTTCGTAGGCTTACGGGGGTTGTTCTTTTTGTACACAGATTCAAGTATCGAAATCTGCGTCCTATATGATAGAAACTTGCAGATTTTCTTGAGTTTTTTACCGGGAAAATATAGTATGATGTTATGTGCAAAAGGTCATAATGCGTTATGAATTGTGAACCTTACATTTTTTAGACTAACAGATTTGTGGGGAAAACATGAGAATTATTGATTATTACAATTATGCTGCGATTGCCGCGTATGTTTTCATTATAATTGCGGCTTTTATTCTGGGCATCAGAAGGAAAAAAACTCTCGAAAGCAGTGGAACAGGCGATTCCGAGACAAACAATCATTACCTTGGCACAGGATTATCTACAGCCCTGTTTATACTTGTGATGGTTATAGCTGCGCTCATAAGACTTGTAGCACTTGACAAAGTTCCCCTAGGACTTCAGCAGGACGAAGCCTCCATTGGCTATGATGCCTTTTGCCTTGCAACCTACGGCATTGACAGAAACGGCTACAGCTGGCCGATTTACCCGATAACCTGGGGCTGCGGCGGCGGAAGCCCTCTGCTGATCTATCTTAATGTGATCTCGATATCTCTTTTTGGCACCGGCATTGTGAAGCTGAGGCTCATTCCGGCTATATGCGGTGTGCTGACAGTTTTCCTGTTTTTCCTTATTTTGAAACTGATATTTGAGGAAAAGAGCTATAGAAATGAGGTAGCTCTCCTTGGGGCGTTTTTCCTGGCTATTTGCCCATGGCACGTCATTTTATCCAGATGGAGCCTTGACTGCAACATAATGCCCTTTAATCTCATGTTGGCATTTTATCTGTTTCTTTTGGGGGTAAAGAAAAAAAACACCCCTATTTATGCTCTTAGCGCCGCTGCTTTTTCGGTATGCATGTACAGCTACGGGGCTGCGACTATTGTGGTACCTGTATTTCTCCTTTTCATGTGCATCTATGGGGGGAAAAATAAGCTTCTTTCATTGCGACAGCTTTTGGTATCCTTTGCAGTCTTCTTTGTGGTATTTTTGCCGCTCCTTTGGTTTTATTGTGTTAATTATCTGGGATTTCCGGAGTTTATATCGCCATACTTTTCTGTCAACAAGTTTACCGCAGCAAGGACCGGAGAAGCTTTTATCTCTTTTGACGGAAACTTTTTGGGAAAGGTGCTGGGGAACTTAAAGTCCATGGTTCTTGCGGCGACGGTCGGAGATCCAACGCACACACTGGCGCACTATTATCCCGGATATGCAGCACTTTTTGGATTTACATTTCCGTTTACAGCTCTTGGATTTGTGCTGAGCATTCTGCAGACAAACTTGATCAGTGTCTCATATAAAAAAAATGGAAAGTTGGTCTGGGGAAATAACGAGAACGAAGAAAGCACTTCCAGAGGACTTCTTTATGGCGCCGGAAATGCGGCATTTCTGGCCCTCACCCTTGCAAACGTTCTTTTGCTGATGGTGATAGTTCCGGATACAAGCCGAATGGTCATGGCCTTTATTCCATTCATCTATTTCTTTATAAAAGGCTCAGAATTTGTTGTGGCAAGATCCCGCACTTTTTTTGCAGGAATAGCGATGATCCTCATGATTGCAGCTGCCTCTTTTGCCAAAGACTATTTTACCGACTACAACAGATGGGCTACCAGTATCTACATGCCGGGATATGGCGAGGCTATTTCCAGGGCCTACGAGCTGGCAGGAGATGAGACGCCGATTATTTCTACCTATGACGGCTTGTCGTCACCCTTTATGCTGGCTCTTTACTACACAAATTATGATCCTGACAAGTTCTACAGCACTGTAGAATACAAGGACCCTTACGCTGAGTTTCGCATTGCCAAAAGCTTTGCAAACTTTACCTTCGGGCTTCCTGAGGACTTTACACCATCATCCTATCAGGGCAGCGTGTTTGTCTTTTCCAACGCAGAGGTAGAAGCCTATGACACCTCAGCTTACACCATTGAGCAATACGACGGCTATTGCGTAGTTTACTGACGGGTGGCATAAGGACAAGGATAAATCAGGAATTAAAAATTTTGTATTCTTGAATCATATTCTCACGAACTCCGCAGTAAATGAGTGTTTCTGAAATTCAATCCAATATATCATAGCAAAAAGAAGCATGTATGGACTTCAATAAGCCGTACATGCTTCTTTGTTTCGTTGTCATTGCCTTATTTCCGCACACCCTTCAAAAGCTGTGCTTCGTGGATCTTTTCATTTACATCCTGTAGGAACTGGTAGTTCTGCGGATCTGATATGAATTCCAGAAAATCCATTGCCTCTCTTTTCGTGAGCTTCTGAATCTCGATGAGATAGTGAAGAATCTCTTCTCTCGTTTTTCCCTCGTTGATGAACTTGTCAACGATGTCAAAAAGCACCATGAATTTGCGCATTTTTCTTTTGGTCTGAATATGGTGGAGTTCGAAAAGAATGGCGGCAAGAATTGCAAAAGCCGCAATTGACAGTAAAATGAAAGGCACACCTAAAAGAATCTTCGCGGAATTAAGATTGATAAGTCCAGCGAAAAATGAAGATAAGGTGGTCATCGACAGTGACGTGATGAGAATCAGCAGACGAGCCTTGTTCCTTTCTTGGTCGGTCAATTCCATGATGCGGACCGTTATTCCAAATACTACATAGAACACTACTGCGAAAGCAATCCCCAGATAACAAATCTGAAGCATAATGTTCTTCCCCCTCTATGAATTAATTCTAACAGTGTTAATGTACTAATGCAAATCTAAAAAGTATTAAAGAATTATAAACAAGCGGATGACAGTTACTGTTCACTCGCATGCAGCTCGCTCCAGTAACCAATTCGCGCATTCCATATCGACTTCGTCGAAGGAATGCGCTCACTCCTGCATCAAGTTCTCACGAAATGCGCAGCTTAGTGCGCATTTCTGTCTGAACAGTAACGGATGACACGCCTTTTGAGGAATGATATAATTTTTATGAACACGTTCATAAAAACATCAACAGGATACAAATAAAATGCCTAAAATCATTGAAAATCTTCGGGAGCAGATAACCCAGGAGGCCAAGCGACAGCTCTTTTCCCAGGGGTATGTCAAGACAACAATCCGATCTGTGGCCAGTGCCTGCGGAATTGGTGTCGGAACGGTCTACAATTACTTTTCATCAAAAGAGCTGATGATAAGCGCTTTTATGCTGGATGACTGGCACGAGTGCATAGGTCAGATCCATGCTTTGGATAAATCCGACTTTGACGGATTCTTTAGGGGGATTACAAGTATCCTTTCTTCATTTAATGAGAAATACCAGACATTGTATTTGGATAAGGATGCAAGGAAAGTATTCTCCATGGTTTCCAATGACAGACATACTCAGCTAAGGAATCAGCTGGCGGAGATAATTAGTCCGATGGTCAGATTGCCGGAATGCAGAGATGACCTTTGTAACGAAGGCGTTGACCGCTTCGACGATGCTGGTTGCTTCGACGATGCTCACGCTGATGAAGACAGCAAATTTCTTACGGAATACATAGCTGAATCCATCATTTACTGGACCATGCGAAAGACCCCAATCGACAGACAACTATTGGTTCTAAGGAAGCTGCTGTTATAGGAATCGCATAAGGTTCCATCAAAATCCGAAGCCGGTGTGAATCCTCTGATATTTGGTACCAATATACAGCAGAAATAAGGATACCAAATCCAGAAACATGTATACGCTGTGAAATCTAAAAGCTTTTTCAGGTCAAAATCATAGCGAAATAGGTACCAAATAGAACTCAGGCCACGAATATTAGAAACTCAATAGAGCATGAAATAAAAATGTCATCGTAAAAATGTCATTCAATATAAATAAAAGGAGAGGTATGAAAATGAGCAGTTTTGAAAACCTGAGGATTGTGGATAATTTCTACCAGACATCCCTGTTCTTCCCAATGCCCACAGTAGTCATCAGCACATTGTGCGAGGATGGAACTACAAACCTTGGCCCATACTCACTGGTGCAGCCCTACTATGTGGCAGGCAAGGAATACTACGCGATGCTTCTTAATTGCCGCAATTCATCAAACACAGCGCAGAACATTCTGCGTACGGGGAAGTGTGCCATCAACTTTATCGATGACAAGCCGGGGACCTTCAAGGAGGCAGTGAAGCTGTCATGGCCCGGGGATAAGCCATCCGAGAAGATGCCGAAGTGCAATTTCCGTTTGGAAAAGAGCCTTACACAGGAGGAGAATCCACAGGATATCCGTCCAATGGTCATGACCGATGCCATAGAGGTTATCGAGTGTACCTGGATGAGAGAGCTTGACGGAGCTGACAAGGACCAGCCCGGTGTTCTTGAGGGCTATGAAGGGCCTTACCACGACTTCAACGGAATCACCAGTAAGTTCGGAGCTCACTTTATCCTTAGAATCGACAGGATCCTTATGAAGGAAAAATACAGAAATGCCATCATTAACGGAGTAAAGGCCGGTGATTTCCCGCCGCTTCCCGTTGACTATGGCTACAGAGATTCCAAGAACTTCTGGTTCCACAGAAAAAGACGCATGAGAGCCGAGCTTCTACCTGTCCGTGCAGCATCACTGGATTCAGTAAGATACGCGGCTGACAGAATAGATGACAAGATAAAATTCACTGACGATGCCCTTATGCTCATGCTCAACGTTCCTAGAGTGTTTCTTCCTGCAGCGCTTAAAGGCTGCGTAGAATGGGCGAGGGAAAACAACGTGGAGCTCATAACAGAAGAGCACATGAAGATAATCAACGACAAGCGTTCCAAAGAGAAAAATAAGAAGTAACAAGATCTGGACAGGCGTATTCGTCAGCGGTATTACCACCTATAGCGGGCTTGGACAGTGGCTTATGGCAATCATTGCCTACATTTGCATTGTTTATATCATGTTTAACGGAGCACAGAGACTGGAAAAACGTCAGATTGCAAGATATGGAAACAATTCGGAGTATAAAACTTATGCGAACAAGACTCCTATAATAATTCCGTTTCTTCCAATTTATCATCTGAATAAAACGAGCTGATCATATGAATGGGGGTAAAATGAAAAACTTTACTGTACCAATGGCTATTGTGGATTTCATCCCGGTTCTGATGTTTACCATCGCAGCTATCATGCTGCAGCGGGATTTATACAACAAGATGAGTAAGGGAGCTTTTGCTCTGTTTGCTGCCGGAACCATTTATCAAAAAACTAGGCAAAGAAAAGACCAGAAAACTCTTCAAAGATGTGATATTTGGCGTTTAATATATACTCTAATGTTGACTTTTTCCCGATAATGCTCTAACCTATATAAAAAGAGCATAATTGTATACAATCATACAGTTATTCATTTTTGACCTAGTATCATAAAAACCAGATCAGATTTGAGGAGGGAAAAATTATGAAGAAGAGTGAATTTCTTACCACCGCAGTTGCATCTGTAATGGCTCTTGCAATGCTTGTAGGATGCGGAGAGAGTGCAGCAACAACAGCGGGAACCGAGGCAGGTGCTGCTACAGAGGCAGGTGCTTCAGCAGGAGCAACTTTCAAGATCGGAGCAATCGGACCTCTTACAGGAGGCGCAGCAGCTTATGGAAACGCTGTTTGTAATGCGGCAGAGCTCGCAGTTGCAGAGATCAATGCAAATGGTGGTATTAACGGATATCAGGTTGAGTACAGCAAAGAAGATGACGAGCTTAATGCAGAGAAGTCAGTAAACGCCTACAACACTCTTAAGGACTGGGGTATGCAGGTTCTTGTAGGATCAACAACAAGTGCTTGCTCAATCGCAGTTTCAGAGTATACAAAGGCTGACAACATGTTCCAGCTTACACCTTCAGGATCTGCTGAGGATTGCGTTAAGTATGACAACGCCTTCAGAGTTTGTTTCTCAGATCCTAACCAGGGAATTGCTTCAGCTCAGTACATCAACGATCACAACCTTGCAACAAAGGTAGGTATCATCTACGATAGCTCAGATGTTTACTCCAGCGGAATCTATCAGAAGTTCATTGAAGAGTCTGAGGGCAAGAACTTCGAGATCGTTTCTGCCGAGGCTTTCACACAGGATAACAACACAGATTTCTCAGTTCAGCTTCAGAAGGCAAAGGATGCAGGTGCTGATCTTGTTTTCCTTCCTATCTATTACAAGGATGCTTCACTTATACTTACACAGGCAAACACAATGGGTTACAAGCCGACCTTCTTCGGTGTTGACGGACTTGACGGAATCCTTACAGTTGATAACTTTGATACATCTCTTGCTGAGGGCGTTATGCTTCTTACACCTTTCGCTGCTGATGCAACAGATGATCTTACAGTTAAATTCGTGTCTCAGTACAAAGAGAAGTACGGTGAGATTCCTAACCAGTTCGCAGCAGATGCTTATGATGCAGTATACATCATCAAGCAGGCCATCGAGGCAAAAAATGTTACTCCTGACATGAGCACATCAGATATCTGCGAAGCACTTAAGAGCGCTATGACAGAGATCGAGGCAGCAGGCCTTACATCAGCTAAGATGACATGGGCAGCAAACGGCGAGCCTAACAAGGAACCTAAGGCTGTAGTAATCAAAGACGGAGCTTACGTATCAGCTCAGTGATGTAATAAGAGCACAATTGTTCAGTCATAATACTGGTGTTCGTCTAAGAACTAAATATGTTCAATAGCAAGGGATGCTGCAAAAGTGTCCCTTGTTTTGTATAGATTTTTTGATGTTTTTTATCTTATAATATTGATATGTTCTTAAGTAGTTTTCTATAGTTTGTTTGATTTCATTGTTATTATTCTTTTTTATGAAGTATTTATAGTGGTTGGGGAGGCGTGAATGAGTTTTCTTACGTATTTCATTAGTGGATTAAGCCTTGGGAGTATATATGCAATCATAGCCTTGGGATACACCATGGTTTATGGTATTGCCAAGATGCTTAATTTTGCTCACGGAGATTTTATCATGGTGGGCTGCTATATTATCTTTTCCGTAAGCGGAGCGCTTTCCGGTAATTCGCTTGTTGGAATCATTGTGGCGATCATTCTTTGTACACTTCTTGGAATTACCACAGAATTCGTGGCATACAGACCACTTCGAGGTGCTGCTTCGCCTTTGGCGGTTCTTATCACCGCAATTGGTGTCAGCTATTTTCTTGAAAATGTAGCGCTGCTTATCTTTGGCGCTGATATTAAATCTTTTACTTCAGTTGTAAAATGGGAAGGCCTTAGCTTTGCTGACGGGCAGCTAAGGATTCAGGGTGTCACGATCGTTACTATCCTGGTGAGCCTTCTTGTTCTTCTTGTTCTCCAGACCTTTATAAAAAAGACTAAGCAGGGACAGGCAATGCTTGCAGTTGCTGAGGATAAGGGCGCTGCGGCTCTTATGGGGATCAATGTCAATCAGACAATTATGCTGACCTTTGCTATTGGCTCTGCATTGGCTGCTATCGCAGGAGCGCTTCTTTGCTCAGCCTATCCGTCTCTTTCACCATATACAGGAGCAATGCCCGGAATCAAAGCCTTCGTAGCGGCGGTTCTCGGAGGAATCGGATCTATTCCCGGAGCAATGATAGGCGGATTGCTTCTCGGAATAGTTGAGATTCTCAGTAAGACATATATTTCTTCACAGCTTTCAGATGCCATCGTGTTTGGAATTCTTGTAATAGTTCTTTTGGTAAGACCTACCGGAATTCTTGGAAAAGTAATACAGGAGAAGGTCTGAGAGCAATTATTCCTTGTGAAAATACAGTATTGGAGATCTTTTATGAAGCGAAAAATAAACGACAATCTCATCACATACGGAATCGTGATAGCGGCATATATAATTTTTCAGGTTCTGGCACTTACAGGACATTTATCAAGCCATATGAAGGGACTTCTGGTTCCCATGACATATTATGCGGTGATTGCGGTGGCCCTTAACCTGTGCGTAGGAATCCTGGGAGAGCTCAGTATCGGACACTGCGGATTCATGTGCATCGGGGCTTTTACAAGTGCGTTTTTCTCAAAGCTGACACAGGAGAGCCTTCCTACAGCACCAAGATTTTTTATAGCTTTCATTATTGGAATTGCCTTTGCGGCTCTGTTTGGATTCCTTATCGGAATTCCGGTTTTAAGACTAAAGGGTGACTATCTGGCAATCGTTACGTTGGCCTTTGGCGAGATCATAAAGAATGTTATCAATGCCTTTTATATCGGAGTTGATAGTAAGGGCGTTCATTTTTCTCTTAAGAATTCCATGGAACTGGGAATGGAAAAAGATGGAAATCTCATAGTGAACGGAGCTATGGGAATAACAGGAACTCCTCACGATTCAAATTTCACGGTTGCTGTGGTGGTTCTTTTACTATCTCTTTTCGTTGTTCAGAATCTGGTTAAGTCAAGAGATGGACGAGCAATAATGGCGGTCAGGGACAACTATATCGCAGCGGAAGCCACGGGAATAAATGTCACAAGCTACAAGATGATGGCTTTTGTGATCTCTGCGGCAATAGCCGGGGCAGCAGGGGTGCTCTTTTCTCACAACATCACAACCCTGACGGCATCCAGTCAGTACTTCGGCTACAACGCATCTATCATGATCCTGGTTTATGTGGTGCTGGGAGGCATCGGAAATATCAGGGGAAGCGTTATCGCGGCTTGCATACTGTATCTGCTTCCTGAGCTCTTAAGAGGCCTTAACACCTACAGAATGCTGATCTACTCCATCGTGCTTATTGTAATGATGATCGTCAACTGGTCACCTAAGGTAATCGAGTGGAGAAAGAGAATCTTTCATGGCAGAAATGCCCGCAACGCAGCATGATTTATGTGAAAAAAGATAATGTCGACAAGAGGGATGATTTATGGCGTTACTTGAAGTAAACAACTTATGCATATCCTTTGGCGGTCTGAGGGCTGTCGATGATTTTAGCATCACTATAGAAAAGGGCGAGCTCTACGGACTTATAGGACCTAACGGTGCAGGAAAGACCACAGTGTTTAACCTGCTGACCGGGGTATATAAGCCCAACGAAGGCATTATAAGGCTTGATGGAGAGGATATCACCAGAAAGAGCACGATTGAGATAAATCACTCCGGGATTGCCAGAACATTCCAGAATATCAGGCTTTTCAAGAACATGCCCGTTATAGACAACGTAAAGGTGGGACTTAACGAGCGTTTTAAGTACAGCACTCTTGAGGGAATCCTTCATCTTGGCAATTACAGGAAAGTGGAAAAAGAGATGGATGACGAGGCCCTAAGGCTTCTTAAAGTTTTTGATCTGGACGGAGAGAGAGATACACTGGCAGCAAATCTTCCCTATGGTAAGCAGAGAAAGCTGGAGATTGCAAGAGCCATGGCAACTAATCCCAAGCTCCTTCTTCTGGATGAGCCTGCTGCAGGTATGAACCCCAATGAGACAAAAGAACTTATGGATACCATTGCTCTTGTGCGCAAGGAGTTTGACATGACGATCCTCCTTATCGAGCATGATATGAAGCTGGTTTCGGGTATCTGTGAGAAGCTGACAGTGCTTAATTTCGGTCGCGTTCTATGTCAGGGAGAAACAAAAGAAGTGCTCGCGAATCCGGAAGTTATAACGGCATATTTAGGAGAGTAGAGTATTATATGGAAACAGTTTTAGAGGTAAAAGATTTAAGTGTATATTATGGCGTGATACAGGCCCTTAAAGGCATTTCTTTTCACGTAGACAAGGGAGAGGTTGTGGCTTTGATCGGCGCCAACGGTGCCGGAAAGACCACCACTCTACATACTTTGTCGGGGCTTATCCAGGCCCAGAGCGGCGAGATAAAGTATCAGGGAAAAGATATTACGAAGCTCCCGGGACACAAGATCGTAAGTCTTGGAATGGCGCAGGTGCCGGAGGGAAGAAGAGTTTTTGCCGAGATGACAGTTCTGCAGAACCTGAAGATGGGGGCCTACACCAGAAAAGATAAGGCGGAGATGGAGGAGACCCTAAAGGAAGTCTACAGAAGATTCCCGAGGCTTGAGGAGAGGAAAAATCAGATGGCGGGAACTCTTTCAGGTGGCGAGCAGCAGATGCTTGCCATGGGAAGGGCGCTGATGTCTCATCCTGACATTATCCTTATGGACGAGCCTTCAATGGGGTTGTCGCCTATTTTTGTAAATGAGATTTTCCAGATCATTCAGGATGTAAATAAGGACGGTGTTACAGTTCTTTTGGTTGAACAGAATGCCAAGAAGGCGCTTTCCATAGCAAACAGGGCCTATGTTTTAGAGACCGGATCTATTGTAAAAGAAGGCGTGGCTTCAGATCTTTTAAATGACGAGAGCATCAAGAAGGCTTATTTAGGAGAATAGAGTAATGAAGAAAATAGTTATTACAATTGCGAGGCAGTACGGAAGCGGCGGAAGAACTGTTGGCGAGATGCTGGCAAATGAACTGGGCATCCACTATTACGACAAGGAACTTATTAAGCTTGCATCAGAAGAGAGCGGCATAAATGAGAGTCTTTTCCTTGAAGCGGATGAGAAGCTAAGGAAAAGGACAATGCTTCTTTCATCTGTGAATGTCTACAAAGGGGAACTGATAGGGCCTGAGAGCAGTGAATTTACCTCTATGGATAATCTTTTTAACTATCAGGCCAAGGTAATAAAAAAGCTGGCAGAGACACAGCCCTGCGTTGTTGTGGGTCGCTGCGCCGACTTCGTGTTAAAGGATTACGATAACGTTCTCAGCGTTTTTGTCCATGCGCCCCATGATTTCCTTATGCAGGAAGCCGCCAAGGTTCAGCCTCTTAAGGGAAAAGAGCTTGAGAAGTTCTGCGCAAGGGAGGACGGATACAGGGCTGCTTACTACAAGCACCACACAGGCCATGAATGGACCGATGCCATGAACTATGACCTTTGTCTTGACAGCAGCAAGCTTGGCTTTGCAAAGTGCGTAGAAGCAATAAAGGCCCACGCCAAGGTTCGCTTTGGGGAAGATGTATTTGACTGATCATAGTAAAAGAAAAAGAGAGCACCGTGGACTCATGATCCAAGGTGCTCTTTGATTTTTTCTCTTATCTGGTTTTCAACCTGCTTAGCTATATCTTTTGTCTTCATGGATTTGAAATCTTCATAGGGAATTGGTTCCATGTAGTATGCGTAGGTGGTGACAGGACCCACATGGTCGCTGTTGAACACCTTGTAAGAATCAATAAGCGCTACAGGAACAATTGGACATTTAGCCATCTGAGCCAGCTTAAAGCTTCCGGGCTTAAAGTCCTCAACCACGTTCTGGTTGTTCTCCTTGTATCCGCCTTCCGGGAAAAGAACGTATTTCCGGCCCTTCTTTATTTCTTCAGCAATTTCCATGAAAATTGTGATGGCCTGTCTGGGGTCATTGAGAATAAGACGTTTTCCATCCACCAGCTCTAAGAATTCGTTTACGAGAATTATGTGGGAGCGCTTTTCATCCATGATAAAGGACAGGGGCTTATCGTGAGTAGCAAAGATACCCGGCACATCATATTTTCCCTGATGATTGGGGTATAATACATAGCCTCCCTCCTTCGGAAGGTTTTCAAGACCGTAGGCGATAGTTTTATAGCCGGAGGATCTGTTCATCTTTTCGACCATTTCCCTTGCTACAGCGTAGCGTTCTTCCTCGCTGTGGCGCTCGGGATGGCGCATCCAGATTCTGACTTTTATGACATAATAGATGATCCTATGCAGATTTTTTAATATTGTTCTGTAGTAGTTACTCATTAAACCTCTTAAATATGTAGATGTTTGTATATTTTAGTTTATCATTAAAAACTGATAATTTGAAATCATAGTTTTTCAATAAGTGATTTAAAGCCATACTCATTAAAGAGCTTTACTGACTTTTCTTTATCGACTGATATCTTAAAGTCATCCAAAGACTTTTCAAATGGATAATCCCTTCGTATCTGAGCAAGGTCTTTTGACAAGAAAGCCATGTCCCTATACTCCACGAGCGCTTTCATGGGACTCCTGCTGATGCCAAGATTTTCTTTCCAGGAGGCTGCAAGAGCCTTCAGCTCTTTATCTCCATTACATGTATCGATTGCTTCGTAGATTCCTTCAACAGAACCGTACTCTGCAAGAAGCGGTATAGCGGCACTGCTGACACCCTTTACTCCGGGGATGTTATCACTGCTGTCTCCCTGGATTCCCTTAAGGTCCGGAATCTGAGAAGGCAAAACACCGTACTCTTTGAGGCAGAGCGGAGGCGTTACCTCGAAGGCCTTGTCAGGAATAGCAGTAAGCTTGGAATTCCAGCCAAATTCAGCGCCGTATTTATTCTGGAGTTCATCTGCAGTTTCCTGCTTGGTCTGTACAAGCCAGACTCTGGTGTAATCGCTGACAAGCTGCAGATAATCGTGGTCCTTGGTGATGACATAGGATGGAATCTCTTTTTCAAATCTGGAGACTACGCTTCCCACGATGTCGTCCGCCTCATATTTGTTGTCGTAAAGAACAACAAAGCCCATTTCCTCAAGGAGCTTTTCCATATTTTCAAACTGCTCCTTAAGAGGCTCCGGAGTCTCACCGCGGTTTCCCTTATAATCCGGGTATTTTTCCCTTCTGAAGGTATCCCTTGTCATATCGAAGGCAAACATCATGTGTGTAGGCTTCTGCTCAGCAATTATCTTAAGGATGGTCCGCATCATGCCGTACATGGCGTTTGTGTACTGGCCCTTGTCATTGTGAAGTATCTGGGAGTACAGCTTTTCTTTTTTCTCAGGGTCTTTTTCAAACAAAAGAGCCTTTGGCAGATTGCCATAATAATTTGTTACCAGCATAGAACTGCCATCTATCAGAATGAATTTTTCGTTTGCCATCTTAATTCCTCAGTAAATATTTGTTTTGTACCTAAATTAAAATATTATCATGTTCGCACAGGTAAAGTAAACAGCAGTTACATGCAGGTCAGGACAGCCTTAAGAACAAAGGCGTCTCCTTCTATGGCAAAGTTTGCAACACCACTGTATTTTTCTGCGATGCTCCTTATCTGGGTGGTTCCTATGCCGCTGGGAGTGTCTTTCGTACTGGCAGGAAGCCCTGATTCTGAGAAGAAAATCTCTCCTTCGAAGGCGTTTTTTGTCATGAGTTTCAGGCGTCTTCCGTCGTAGGTTACTTCTATCTGGATAAATCTCTTTTCCTCAGGGACCTTCTGCTGCGCCTCAAAAGCGTTTTCTAAGGCGTTCGCCACAAGGCTTGTAAGCTCGATGTCCTGAATCGGGAATTTTTCCGGGATGTCTGCTTTGGCCCGGAGTCTGTAGCCTTCTTTCTGGCACCTTGCAGAGTATATGGTCAGAAGTTCGTTTACAATCCTGTTTTCGCAAAAAGAAACAGCGGTTACATTCTCAAGCATTGAGTCAAATTCCCGAAGGTATTCCAAGGCCTTGTCATATTCTTTATCATTGATAAAACCCGCCAGAACCCTGTTAAAATGCCTTATGTCGTGCTTGTATTTTCTGATAGTCAGTTCATTGCTCTCATAGATGGATAGCTGTTCCTGAAGGCGTTTTGTGCGCTCTTTTTCAAGCAAAGAGATCTTTTCATCGGAGCTTTTTTTCTCTATCTGATATGAGGTGAACTCATATTCCATGACTGCTGCAGCTATCATGACAACCAGATAGATCACAGGAAACCAGGTCACCATGCTGGTTCCATAGGGCTGAAGGTAGAGGTTTAAGGGCGTACAGAACAGAAGGATTGCCAGAAGGAAACCGCTCAGAGCACTGATGGAGCCGTATATCACACCGCCGATATAGTTGGTAATGAAGGGCAGGATCAGGATAAAAAGCCAGAAAGCATCCATTCCTATGGTCCAGTCCACCTCCGTTATCATATGGAAAAACAAAAGAGTGCTGATTCCAAAAGAACCTAAGATGCAGAGATCCGTGTGTTTTTTGAAGGTGCGCAGAAGGATTATCATGGTCAAAAGAAAAACAGACACACTGATATATGTAATCCTGCTATGGGAATTGGTGCTGCCTGAAAGAAGAGCAGCGGATAAACTATAGAGAATGAAAACTGTCAAAAGAATAGTCGAAGTGCGGCATTTCTGCTTTTTGACAGGTTCCGAATTTTCAAACTCAAGGAGCTGTTTGAAACCATAGCGAAAACGGTTATTGAATTCGAATAGTGGGTATTTTGTGTCCATATATTTATTATAAGTTAAAGTACGCTATTTTTCGCAAAAACATGTAAGAATAATGTATAATTGTTTTATGGGGGAGTTTTTATGAGCAAATTACTACTGATCTATGCAGCAGTTATCTTTATAGCGGCAGTGCTTCTTTTCACTTATTCGGAGCTGAAAAAGGATTCGGTGGAGGAGCCGGAGACCTATCGCTGGATGAAGGTCTTTTCCATAATGCTGCTGGTCATGGCCATTGTAAGCTTTGTGGCAAGCCGTATGAGCCCCGCATGAATTGTTTTTTGTAACACAAGACCGGCAAGCGGATGGATGCGTTACTGTTCACTCGCTTGCAGCTCGCTCCAGTAACGAATTCGCGCATTCATTCCATATCGACTTCGTCGAAGGAATGCGCTCACTCCTGATTCATTTTCTCACGAAATGCGCAGCAGAGTGCGCATTTCTGTCTGAACA
>JAFPVA010000262.1 GCA_017413105.1 Butyrivibrio sp.
ACGTAGAGCCTAAGGATAGAGATATCGCGATGGTATTCCAGAACTACGCTCTGTATCCTCATATGACTGTATATGATAACATGGCTTTCGGACTTAAGCTCAGAAAAGTTCCTAAGCAGGAAATCGACAAGATGGTTAGAGAGGCAGCTAAGATCCTTGATCTTGAGAAGCTTCTTGATCGTAAGCCTAAGGCTCTTTCAGGTGGACAGAGACAGCGTGTTGCTATGGGACGTGCTATCGTTCGTAACCCTAAGGTATTCCTTATGGACGAGCCTCTTTCAAACCTTGATGCTAAGCTTCGTGTTCAGATGAGAACAGAGATCGCTAAGCTTCACCAGAGACTTGGTACAACAATCATCTACGTTACACATGACCAGACAGAGGCTATGACTCTTGGTACAAGAATCGTAGTTATGAAGGACGGTGTTGTTCAGCAGGTTGACACACCTCAGAACCTCTATGACAAGCCAGGCAACCTCTTCGTTGCTGGATTCATGGGATCACCTCAGATGAACTTCCTTGACGCTGATGTAGAAGTTAGCGGAGACAAGGCTTGCCTCAAGATCGCTGGACAGTCAATCGAGCTTCCACCAGCTAAGGCTAAGAAGCTTATCGAAGGTGGCTACGGCGGAAAGAAGGTTACATTCGGTATCCGTCCTGAGGATGTTGACGATTCAGAGATGGTTGTTAGCACATCTAAGGCTGTATTCGAGTCTACAATCAACGTATACGAGCTTCTTGGTGCAGAAGTTTATCTGTACTTTGATCTTGCTGAGTTCCCTATCACAGCTAGAGTTGATTCTCGTACAACAGCTAGACCTGGCGATAAGGTTAAGTTTGCATTCGATGTTGAGAAGATCCACATCTTCGATAAAGAGACAGAGAAGACAATCACAAACTAATAAGTATTCAGAGGGCCGCGCAATTTGCGCGGCTCTTTTTTCGTGGGCGGGAGAATTATTGATTTATTTGCAAATCATGAGGTCCTTGTATATCATATTATATAGAAGAAAACAGTATTCTATTGTGTGAGGTGTGTCAGATGATTTCTACTCAGACTATAAAATCGAGTATTGAGGAGCTGGGAGCTATAACAAAGGTGGATCTGTGTGTGATGGACCTGAGGGGAGAAACGGTTGCAGCCACTACAGACCGGGACTTTCTGGATGTTTCTATCATCATAAGTTTTGCAAACTCTCCGGTGGATTCCCAGGTAATTGGTGATGTGCACCTTTTTAAAATATTAGATGAGGGTTCTCCTGCGTATATCCTGCTTGCCAAGGGTGATAGCGAACATGCTTATATGGTCGGTAAGATCGGGGTCAGTCAGCTGCAGAGTCTTATAGTTGCCTACAAAGAGAGATTTGATAAGAATAACTTTTTCCAGAATCTTCTTTTGGACAATATGCTTCTGATCGATGTTTATAACAGAGCAAGAAAGCTTAAGATAGAAGTCAATGTTCCAAGATGCATTATTCTGGTTGAGACCAAAAATTCACAGGATAATACTGCGCAGGAACTATTGAGCAGTATGTATGGTCAGCATTCAGGAGATTATGTGACTGCTGTAGATGAGAACAGCGTTATTCTTGTAAAGAACCTCAGCAGAGGACAGAACTATGAGGATGTGAACCAGATTGCTACAACTATTGTAGATATGATGAACACAGAGGCTATGTTGAATGTAAGAGTCTCCTATGGCACCATTGTAGATGAACTCAAGGATCTGAGTAAATCCTTCAAGGAAGCGAAGATGGCGCTGGATGTGGGCAGAATCTTCTATGCTGAGAACAGGGTAAATGCCTACAATACATTAGGAATAGGAAGACTTATTTATCAGCTTCCGGAGAGCCTTTGCAGGATTTTCATTGATGAGATTTTTGGTGGAAAAGAGGTTCCGGATGACCTTGATGAGGAGACCTTAAATACTATCAATAAGTTTTTTGAGAATAATCTTAATGTGTCAGAAACATCAAGACAGCTCTTTGTACATAGAAACACGCTTGTTTACAGAATTGAGAAACTAGAAAAGAGCTCCGGACTGGATGTGAGAAAATTTGATGATGCTCTTACCTTCAAGATTGCACTTATGGTAATCAGCTACATGAAATATCTTGAGAGTAAAATGAACTGAAATATGATGAACATAAAAAGTGGATCCAGAATAAAATCTGAATCCACTTATTTTTTATCCGAATAAAAAAGCGATTCTGCGAAGGATGTATGCACGTTTACTTCCTGCAAGATAAGGCACTCTTACAACACATGAAAGATTCTACTTAGTGCTGCTTCGTTCCCGACCTGACACGGTTCGCAGATTTCCATTGCATAAGACCCTAGGTCACACAAAAGGACTGCTACATACACCCTTCGCAAAACCGCTATATAAATATACTTTGTTTTTATTTTTTTTTCAACTTATTTTTCACCAGGAAGCAAATCTTTGAGAGTGTAGCTGTCTATATAGTTATTTACCACGTCATCCAGCCCCTTCCAAAAATTCACTGTCGCACAGGATTCGGCCATTGGACATTCTATCTCGCCGGAGGATACACATTCTACGGGAGAAAGATTGCCCTCCATAACTCTCAAGATGTCGCCAACTTTGCATTCCTCAGGAGAAAGAGCAAGCTTGTGACCACCTCCGCCTCCGCGCATACTGCACAAGAATCCTGCTTTATTTAGAGGGGCAACGATTTGTTCTAAATATTTTACTGTGGTCCCCAGTCTGGTAGCAATGTCTTTTAACGCGATATATTCATCATTTTTATGGCTTGCTATATCTATCATGACCCTGAGGCCGTATCTTCCTTTGGTAGAAATCTTCATTTTGACTCCGTTTAAGTGCTTTTTTGACACTTTATATGATTAGCTTCTATAATTAAGATAATATCAGATAACAAAAATAAATACTACCAAATTACTAGGAAATGATAATCAGTGAAACTGACACCGGAAGAAAAAGAAGATAGAAAATATATGAGAGCGGCCATTGCTCAGGCTAAGAAGGCTTATCAGCTGGGGGAAGTGCCGATTGGCTGCGTGATAGTATACCAGGGGAAAATAATAGGTCGTGGCTATAACAGGCGTAATACTGACAAGACTCCATTGGCCCATGCTGAGATATCCGCAATAAAAAAGGCTACAAAATTTATGAAGGATTGGCGGCTTGAGGAGTGCAGATTATATGTGACCTTAGAACCCTGTCAGATGTGCGCCGGAGCTATTGTACAGGCGAGAATTCCCGAGGTGATAATGGCGGCAGAAAATCCCAAGGCCGGATGCGCCGGTTCTGTGATGGATATTTTAAATAATCCGCAATTTAATCACCAGGTGAAGGTAAAAAAAGGAATATTAAAAGAAGAGTGTGGAAAACTGCTAAAGGATTTTTTTGTTGAGCTAAGAGCCAGAAACAAAGCTGAAAAGGAGCAGAAAGGGAATCTTTAGTGAAAAAGCTTATCTCGATCCTTATTGTTTTGATGCTTGTAGTGTCCTGTATTTCCTGTGGAAGAATGCGCCCGGGGATGATGGATGCTTCTTTGGATGTGGATTTTGATGAAGAACCTACAACAATAACATATCTGACGATTGGGGATAAGCCGGTAAATGGCAGGACAGAAGAAGTCATAGCAAGGATAAATGAAATACTCCTGAAAAAGGTCAATGCTAAACTTGATCTTTACTATGTGAATTGGAGTGATTACCTTAATCATTATAACCAGACTTTAAGCAGCGGCAAGGCAGACATTGATCTTGTTGGTACGGGAAGTGACTGGCTTGATGCATGGCCTAATGCTTTTAATGGGAATTTTCTCCCAATGTCAGAGGAGATGCTTAGGACTTTTTGCCCCAGAACATATTCCAATGTGACCAGAGAACAGTGGAAAAAGTGCTCGTATAACGGAGAAATATATTTTATTCCGGAAAATGAGTATTCCCAGTGGACGAACCATGGGTTTATTTACAGGTCCGACATTGCAAAGGAAGCGGGACTTGATCAGGTGGCAAGTTGGGATGACCTGAACAAATATGTGAAGTATGTGGTGAAGAACAGGCCTGACATGGAGGTATGGGATGCTGACGGCACGAACACAGTGGTAACTCTTGGTTATCTAATGTCAGCAGGGAACTACGCACCTATCTATGAGATAAGCACTTATGGCCTTTGGGGCGCATATACTGATAATATGGGTACTATAGTGTCGCCCTATTATGAGGGAAAAGACCTTATAGAATTTGCCAAGCTCATGAGAAACTGGAATGATATTGGCGTGTGGAAGAGCGACCTTAATCCCTCTGAGAGTAATTTAGAGGAGTTTTTTAGCGGAATCAGTGCTTTGGAACAGCATCATACGCAGAAGTACTTTACTGAGATAAGGCCAACTATGGAGTATAGACAGCCGGATTCAGATGTAAAATTTTACTGGTTTGGAGAGGAATCGGGAAATCTTCTTAAGACCAGCATTCTTCATGGTGCCACAGCGGTGTATTCCGGGTCAAAAAATCCTGAGAAAGCACTTATGGTTTATGATACATTGAGAAATGACATAGAGTGCTACAGACTTCTCAGATATGGCATTGAGGGGATTCAGTACGTGATCTCCAGTGAAGGTATGCTGGAGAGACCAAGCGGCTTCAATGAAGAAAGAGACAGTATCATTACCAATTTCTGGTGGGGAAGACGGGATGTCTTGGAGATACCGGAATCCTTTTCAGCCTGGGATGACTACTATGAGCTTTTAGATTCCTATGAGAGGATGGCTATAGATTATCCCTGGGATGGTATAGCCTTTGCAACACCTGAGATAATCGGAAAGCTTAGTAGCATATTGGAGATATGCGATAAATATATTCCTGAGATCACCTATGCCCAGTACGAGTGCACTCCCGAGGAAGAAGTTGCAGAATTCAGGAGAGAACTTAAAGAGGCTGGGTTTGAGGAAATAACAAAAAAGATACAGGAGATTTTGAATACATATTAAAAAAATCACTACCACCCGCCGGAATAATATGGTATGATAGCGCAAGTGGATTGTATACATGTATGGCGGAACACAATACGAGGAGGTTTGGAATGGTAACGACATTAGATACAGGTTTTTTTCTTGTAAACGGGACAGAGATAATTCCTGATGATAAAGATGCAGGTGCAGCGCTGGCAAGTAAAGGTTTTGCAGAGGCGTCAAAAGAGAAGGCTAAAGAGAACACTATTGCCTATGGCATTCTCAAGGCACATAACACTTCCGGAAATATGGAAAAGCTCTGCGTCAAATTTGATAAGCTTACATCCCATGATATTACTTACGTTGGAATCATACAGACAGCCAGAGCATCAGGCCTTGAAAAATTCCCTATTCCGTATGTTCTTACTAACTGCCATAACTCTCTTTGTGCTGTAGGCGGAACAATTAATGAAGATGATCACATGTTTGGACTTACAGCTGCCAAGAAATATGGCGGAATCTATGTTCCACCTCATCAGGCGGTCATCCATCAGTTCGCAAGAGAAATGCTGGCTGTTTCCGGAGGAATGATCCTTGGTTCAGATTCTCATACAAGATATGGTGCGCTGGGAACTATGGCTATCGGAGAGGGTGGACCTGAGCTGGTTAAGCAGCTTCTCGGACAGACCTATGACGTGGATATGCCGGGAGTTGTGGCTATCTATCTTGAAGGAACACCTAAAAAGGGAGTTGGTCCTCAGGACGTGGCTCTTGCTATTATCGGAAAGGTATTTGGCAATGGCTTTGTAAAGAATAAGGTCATGGAATTTGTAGGACCTGGTGTTAAGAATCTGAGTGCAGATTTCAGAATCGGCGTTGATGTAATGACTACAGAGACCACTTGTCTTTCATCCATCTGGCAGACTGATGACACCATAAAAGAGTTTTATGATATTCATGGCAGAAGTGGTGATTATAAGGAGCTTAAGCCCGGAGCTGTGGCATATTATGACAGCCTGGTAAAGGTTGATCTTGACAGCATCAATCCTATGATTGCCATGCCATTCCATCCAAGTAATGTTTATGAGATTGCAGAAGTTAATAAGAATGCTGCAGATATCATCGCTGATGTTGAAAAGAGAGCAAAAGTCAGCTTTGGTGATAAGGTAGAATTCAGTCTCAAGGACAAGATCAAAGATGGCAGACTTCTTGTTGACCAGGGAATTATTGCAGGCTGTGCAGGCGGCGGATTCGAAAACATCTGTGCAGCAGCAGACATTCTTAAAGGGCACTTTATCGGTAATGATAAGTTCACCCTCAGTGTATATCCTGCATCTACACCTATTTTCATGGAAGTTGTTAAAAATGGTGTGGCAGCAGCTATTCTTGAGACTGGAGCTATCTTGAAGACTGCCTTCTGCGGACCATGCTTTGGCGCTGGTGATACACCGGCAAATAATGCCTTCAGTATAAGACATTCTACAAGAAACTTCCCGAATCGTGAGGGTTCTAAGGTTCAGAGCGGTCAGGTTGCTTCTGTAGCTCTTATGGATGCCCGTTCAATTGCTGCAACAGCTGCAAATCAGGGTGTTCTTACTCCTGCAACAGAGTTCGACGGGGAGCTGAGCAAATATAAGTATCATTTTGACAGCGAGATATACAAGAATCGTGTATTTGATTCAAAGGGCAAAGCAGATCCTTCAGTGGAACTTCAGCTTGGACCAAACATCAAGGATTGGCCTAAGATGGTTGAGCTTCCTGAAAATGTACTTCTGAAAGTTGTTTCTGAGATACATGATCCTGTTACAACTACAGATGAGCTTATTCCTTCCGGAGAGACCTCATCCTATAGATCAAATCCTTTGGGCCTTGCAGAATTCACTCTTTCAAGAAAAGATCCTGAATATGTAGGACGTGCAAAAGAAGTTTATGCGGATGAGATGAAGAGACGTGAGGACGTTCCTTTTGACCAGATGGATTCTGGTACAGCTGAGGCTGTAAAGACTATCCTGAAGACTTATCCTGATGTTACAGGAAAGAACACAGGTATCGGTTCTACTATCTTTGCAGTAAAGCCGGGAGACGGATCTGCAAGAGAGCAGGCAGCTTCCTGTCAGAAGGTTCTAGGAGGATGGGCTAACATCGCAAATGAATATGCGACAAAGCGTTACCGCTCCAACCTGATCAACTGGGGAATGCTTCCATTCCTTATTGATGGTGAGGATCTTCCTTTCAAGAATCTTGATTATATCTTCCTTCCGGGAATCAGGGAGGCAGTAAAGGATAAGGCTGCGTCGATAAAGGCATTTACTGTAGCAGGTGGAGAGCTTAAGGAGTTTTCTCTTAAGCTGGGAGACCTTACAGATGATGAAAGACAGATAATTCTTGATGGTTGTCTAATCAATTATAACCGCGTAAAATAAATTAGTATGGTTTATTTTATTTTAAAGAAATGGACAACATCATGTGTTCAGATATGAGAGGGATTAAAAAAATAACGATGGCAGGATTAAGCCTGCTTATAATGGGAAGCGTCGCAGGCTGCGGCGCTTCTTCTGCTGAAACTGCAGCTGAGATTGTGGAGCATACATTAAATGTATCAAACTCTCAGCAAAAAACTGATTATACAGTAAAAAAGCAGTATCCAAGCATATTTGTGGATCAGGTTGGATATAAGACCACATCGGACAAATCTGTAGTTTTTTGCGCAAAGCGTTTGCCTGAAGAATATGAGATACGAGATGTTAATAGCGGAGAAACCGTCTACACCGGACAGATAATCAAGAGTGTATATAATGAAGAGGATGACAGGTACTGCGCTATCGGCAGGTTCAATGATTTTGATGTGGAAGGGGATTATTATATTTACGCTGACTATATTGGCGAATCCTACTCTTTTTCCATAGCTGACGACGTCTATGATGAATCATTTATGGATGCCTGTCGTAAGTATTATCTGAACAGGTGCGGAATAGCTATTGCTCAGCATGGTGCATGTCATACAGCTGAAGCTCATTTGCAGGAGAGCAGGGACACAGCTCTTGATGTGACAGGTGGATGGCACATGGATGAGAAAGCGGACAGGGATGCACTGATAGGCAGCAGGATCATAGAAAATCTATTATTTGCATACGAGATAAATTCCGATGTTTTTGGAGATGAAGAAGGAATCTCGGAAAGCGGGAATGATATACCGGATATTTTAGACGAGGTCAAGTACGGAGCAGACTGGCTTCTTAAAATGCAGGATGAGAGGACCGGCGGTGTATATGCCGCAGCTCTTACAGAAGGAGCTACAGAGTTTTTCTCCGCACCGGTTGTAGTGTCGAGTGTGTCCATGGATTCCACTATAAACTTTGCGGCTTCTATGGCAAGGTTTGGATATCTTTATCAGAAGTATGACTCAGAATATGCGACGAAGGTGCTTCGTGCAGCAGACAGGGCCTGGGAATGCTTTCTGAACAACCAGAAGGCTCTGGACAACAGTGCCTGCTTTAAGGCCGCTGCTCAGTTGTACAGAGCTACCGGAAATGCCAAATATCACAAGGTTTTGGAAAGCTTTTTTGCTGTGGATGATTTCTCGGAAAGCTTTAACCAGGATGACAATATTCTTTTGGGAGCTGTGACCTATCTGTCTACAAGTCAGGCAGTAAGTAAGGAACAGTGCGATATTCTGATAAAGCTTCTTATGCAGAAATCAGAGGCTATAGCAAAAAGGGCAGCAGAAAGTAGCTTTATGGTTAGCGCTTCTACGGAAGAAGGTTTGGATGATTTCCTTAGTGATATGAGATGTCTTACAATAACCAATCACATAATCTACAATCATGAGTATACTACGATAATTGAGAATCACCTGCATTATCTGAGAGGTATGAATCCCAATGGCATCAATTATGTTACGGATAACACGGAAAATACCTATCTGGATGAAGGAAAGGCAGGTATCATGAATGATCCTCAGAATACAGCGCTGATGATCTTTATGATGAGTGTACTGCCGCTTTAAGTGCTACAGCATTTTTTACTATAATAAGGTCACATTATGGGATTTGCATGAGTTATTGTGTCGTGCTAATATGAATTGGTCATGAAAACGAAAATTAACGGACTAAATATTAATTACATAGATGAGGGATGCGGCAAGCTTTTGGTACTGCTGCATGGCTGGGGCTCAAATATAGAACTTTTTAAGGGCATCATTGATTTTGCGAAAGCCAAATATCATGTTGTGGCCATGGATATGCCCGGATTTGGGAAGAGTGATGAGCCAAAAGAGCCAATGAATGTGGATGACTATGTAAGCTTTGTCCTTTCTTTTATAAAAGAGCTCTATCCGCAGGAAAAAGAGATCATATTCCTGGGACACTCTATGGGAGGAAGGGTTATAATAAAGCTGACTTCAGGCATTCATGATGGCAGGATTAAGGCTGATTTTACAGTGCCCAAAATTATTCTGACTGATGCTGCAGGTATTAAGCCGGTTAGAAGCGCATCTCAGAATAAGAGGACCAAGAGATATAAGTTTTACAAGAATATTATTACCAAGACCGGAATTGTTAAGTTGTTTCCGGGAACGTTGGATGCACTGCAGAAGAAATTTGGAAGTGCTGACTATGCGGCTGCTTCACCAATAATGAGGCAGAGCCTTGTTAAGGTTGTAAATGAGGACCTTGCACCCTACATGCCTTCAGTTACGATGCCGGCTCTTTTGATTTGGGGAGATCAGGATACTGCGACTCCTCTTTCTGATGGACAGCAGATGGAGAAGCTCATGCCGGAAGCAGGACTTGCGGTGATAAACGGAGTGGGACATTACTCTTTCCTGGAGAATCCGGTTTTATACAATAAGATTCTGGGAAGTTTTCTTGGAATTTAAAGAGGTAAAGATTTATGATTCTTTTTTCGGTGATACCGGTGCTGTGTCTGACAGTGCTGGCTCTTAGATATTATTCCCATATGCTTCAGCTTTCAAGCTATCAGTTCCAGGGATACTTCAGGTTTCTAAGGTCAATAAAGGGAAAGCTCATAGCCCATGTGGCCTTTGCGGTATTGTTTTTGGTGTGGCTTCTTTTGCCGGAAAATAAGGGGATTGTAGTTCCTCTTATTTTAGCGGCTGCGATGTTGATAGTCTTTGTTTTTCTTTTGATCTCTTATCTGCCAAAAGAGGCAAAGAAGAAATTTGTGGTTACCAACAGAGTAAAAAGACTGTTTATCACATACTCTGTTTTGATTCTTTTGATCTGCATTATTCCGGAAGTTTTAGGTAATATGGCGGTTCACAAGAGTTACGGAATTGGAGGAAGGTATGTTGTTTGGACTCTCTGGATAACAGGGACAGTTGTTTTGGCGCTGCTTCCACTTATCCCGGCCCTTGCAAACCTTATCAACAAGCCTATTGAGAACAGGGTAAATCAGTATTATATAGACGATGCCAAGAGGATTTTGAAAGAGCATCCGGGCCTTCGTATAATCGGAATCACCGGAAGCTTTGGAAAAACAAGTGTGAAGTACTATTTGACCACTCTTTTATCAGAGGGATACAGAGTTCTCATGACTCCGGAGAGCTTTAACACTCCAATGGGAATTGTAAGGACAATCCGTGAGCATTTGCAGCCTACCCATCAGATTTTTGTATGTGAGATGGGAGCAAGGCACCTTCATGATATAAAAGAGATCACGGACATTGTTCATCCCGATGATGGAATTCTTACTTCCATTGGACATCAGCACCTTGAGACCTTCCACAGCCTTGAGAACATCATCAGCACAAAATATGAGCTTTTAGACGCGGTTGATGAGAAGGAAAAGGCAGAGGGCGGACATAAGGATGGTCAGCACCTTAAATTTGTAAATGGCGATAATGAGATCATCCGCGGAAACATGAAGTACAAGGACGCCATTACCTACGGACTTTCTGAAGGCTGCGACTACAGGGCCACAGACATCAAGGTGACAGGACAGGGAACTGCATTTACCGTTACAGCGCCGGACGGCGAGAGTGCTGAGTATAACACAAAGCTTGTGGGAAGACATAATGTAGAGAACATTGTCGGAGCCGTAGCAGCGGCAAACAGCCTTGGCATTTCCATGAATAAGCTCAAGATGGCGGTAAGACGTCTTCAGTCAGTGCCTCACAGACTTGAACTGACAAGGCATGGCAATGTTTCAATTCTTGATGATGCCTATAACTCCAATCCAAATGGTGCAAAGGTTGCGCTTGAGACTCTGGGGCTGTTTGAAGAAGCGGTCAAGGTTCTGGTTACCCCCGGAATGATTGAACTTGGAGAAAAAGAGGATGAGTACAATGAGGAGTTTGGAAGACAGGCTGCAGCAGTCTGTGACTATATAATCCTTGTTGGAGAAAAACAGACTCAGGCAATAAAGAAGGGCGCTTTAGCAGCAGGCTTTTCTGAGGAAAGACTTTTTGTTAAGAACAGTTTTATAGAAGCGTCTAAGCTGATGTATGAACTGGATGCAGGAAGAGAGAAGGTAATTCTTCTTGAGAATGATCTTCCGGATAACTATTCGTGATAAATATATTTTTGGAAGGAAGTGTTTATTTTGAAGTTAAAATTAGCAGTTTTATTTGGTGGAAAGAGTACAGAACATGAGATTTCAATCATCTCAGCAATTCAGGCCATCGGACATATCAACAGGGACAAATACGATGTGATCCCGGTATATATAACCAAGAACAATGACTATTATGTAGGCGAGGACATTGATAAGATTGAGGAGTACACACATATTCCTCAGCTTCTGAAAAAGAGCACTCAGGTTATCTGGATAAAAGAGGGCGACAAGGTTTCTCTTTTCAGATATCCAATGAAGAAATTCGGAAACAATTGCATCACACAGGTGGATATTGCATTTCCCATAGTTCATGGAACAAACGTGGAGGACGGAACTCTTCAGGGTTTCCTTGCAACTCTCGGACTTCCTGTAGTTGGATGTGACGTTCTTTCATCTGCAGTTGGAATGAACAAATATGTAATGAAGACTGTGCTTAAGGATAACGGAATTCCGGTTCTTGACTGCAAGTGCTATACCTGGAAGGATTATGAGGATGTTGATGCTCTTGTGGAAAAAATCGAGAAGGCATTTACATATCCTGTTATCATAAAGCCTCTTAATCTAGGTTCAAGTATTGGAATAAAGAAGGCAAAAGACAGAGAGGACCTTTTGGAAGCTCTCGACCTTGGCTTTGAGTTTTCCAAGAAAATACTGGTAGAAAGAGCTATCACTGATCTCAAGGAGATCAACTGCTCAGTAATCGGCGACTATGAGTCTGCAAAGGCTTCAGAGTGCGAGGAGCCTGTAAACTCTGATGATATTTTGAGTTTTGAGGATAAGTACATCGGTGGAGCAAAGGGAGGAGCCAAAGGCGCCAAGACCGGCGGAAGTAAGGGAATGGCTTCGCTTAAGAGAAAGATTCCTGCTGAGATCAGCGACGAGATGAGAGACAAGATCAGGAAGATGGCTGTTGACGCCTTTATCTGTCTTGGATGCTCAGGTGTTTCCAGAATTGACTTTATGATCGATAAGAGCACCAATGAGGTGTATCTCAATGAGATCAACACTATTCCGGGATCACTTTCCTTCTATCTCTGGGAGCCACTGGGAGTAAAATATGCACAGCTTCTTGATGAGATGATAGAGCTTGCTCTCAAAGCTGACAGAGAGAGCCATAAGGTTGTTTATTCCTTTGAGACTAACGTCCTTGAGGGCGTTCACCTTGGTGGAACCAAGGGAGCCAAGGGCTGATATAATGATGAAACGAGGGGACGGTTCTTTCGTTCCACATTATGTGGAACGTCAAGAACCGCCCCCCTTTTGGTTTTATGTGGAACGAAAGAACCGTCCCAATGTCATTTAGATAACAGTACTCCCCTGTTCCCGTTTTCAATAATTAAATAGTTTCTTCAAACAGAGGTGTAAAAACCTCTGTTTTTTTGCGTTTTTTTTGAAAAACCGCTTGACAAAGTAGCTAAAA
>JAFPVA010000263.1 GCA_017413105.1 Butyrivibrio sp.
GTTGCTTCGATATGATATCTTGAATGAAACATTCAAGATATCAGCAAACAAGCCTATTCCAGTCGACTTACGTCGAAGGGCTTGTTTGCCACCTGAATCATGTTCTCACGAAACCCGCAGCAAGTGCGGATTTCTGTAATTTCACCTAAGAACTCATACATTCTTGGATATAAAATCCAAGAATGTATCAACCAAGCCATTTGAAGGCGACTAACGTCGCAGGGCTTGGTTGACTCTTGAATCATGTTCTCACGAAACCCGCAGCAAGTGCGGATTTCTGTAATCACATCCAAGAACTCATACCATATAATATGCGTAAAGGCATATCAATAAATAAATGAGAAAAGAAAAGGAGATGGGGTATGAAAATTTATAGTGTAAACGATCCAGCATTTACAAATTACGGCAGAATCATTGAGGGCTATGAGGCAGAAAAGAAGGAAATATTAGAAGCTCTCAGAGACAAGACTCCTGTACCTGAAGCTACAGAGTATGTTGCTGAGGATGCTGTTCTTCAGAGTCTTGCAGCTGCTAATAAGATAACTAACACATTATTTGGTGGTTCACCAATGCAGTTCGGATGGTGCAACGGCCATAATACAAAGCTTAACTGCCTTGAGTATCATCGTTCAAGTGAGATCAACTTTGGACCTAGTGATTTCATCTTACTTGTAGCAAAACGTGAAGAGATCAGCGATTACAAGATCGACTCCAGCAAAGTAAAGGCTTTCCTTGTTCCTGCAGGTGTAATGGTTGAGGTCTATGCTACAACCCTTCATTATGCTCCTTGTCAGGCTCACAAAAACCAGGGCTTCCAGGTTCTTGTTGGTCTTCCAAAGGGAACTAATGTTGGAAAGCCTGAGTATGCAGCTGTTAACCAGGAAGACAGAATGCTCACAGCTACAAATAAGTGGCTTCTTGCTCACGCTGATGCTAGTGAAGCAAAGGACGGCGCATGGGTAGGCATTACCGGTGAAAATATCGATATCGCTGCTGACATCGACTAAATATTTTTGAATAACAAATATATAAAGAAAGGCTTCGCTAAGATAATTCCCTAGCGAAGCCTTTTTTTATTCTACAACACCAAAACCTAGAATAGTAAACTTCTTTTCTTCCATACCCTCTGCCATGCGGATCTCTATAACATGGGTCTTAGGACTCTTCTCGTTGAATGCTATAACTGCATTACAATGTGTCCAACCTACCTTTAAAGGATCTGCTTCCATAACTTTTTTGCCATCCACAAGTACTTCTGCAGTTCCATATTCAGGTCTGTCTGAATCCTTGAAAAGAAGCAACAACTTGCTGCAGTAGAGCTGCATTGCAAAGGAGCCCTTCCCCTTTGAATTCTCATCGTGAGCCCAGTTAAACGGAAATTCCGGAACCGGCTTTATCTCACAATCCATCTCGACCATCTGAAGCTGCTTATCAATGCTGTCAAAGCTGCCTTCATCCAGCATCGTTATCTTATATTTCTTTCTGAGCTTTTCAACTTCATTTCTATCAAGAAGCTCAACCTTTTCAAAGTCATTCCCTATAACAGGCTTTGTTTTTGAAAGCTGCTTCTCCTCAAGCTCATGATACCCATGACTTGCATTGATTTCATCCATCAGATTAAGCAGACAGTCTGCCATAATCTGGTGTCCAAGATTACTTGGATGATAAATATCATAAAAGAACTGATTTTTAGAAATAACTCGTCCTTCTTCCGGAAGAAGACTGAACTGTGGTGTAACTGCATCCATGATACTTACCATGGGCAGATAATACTGAACACCGACAGGTCCAAGTCTGTCCTGAAGATTCCAGTCAAAGGAGAATACTGCAAAGAGAAGCACAACTGCAGGCTTCCAGGGAAGGCTAAAGGCTTTCCTTACAAGACTTTCATAACATACTCCCTTTGTCTCATCGCCTTCATCATTAACAGCAAACTCTATTACTATAAGATCAGGCTTTTTTGTACCATCTCTGAGAATATCTCTATCGAATCTTACCATTCCCAGCTCTGAAGGTGTTCCACCAACTCCGGCCTTTATAAGCTCAACCTTACCGCCTCTTGCGTACTTTTTTTCAAACTGCTCAGCAAATACCCTTGGATAGCACTTTTCGTGAATAGGTATTGCACCTGCACCCTGAGTAATTGAACCTCCAATAAAAGCAACTGAAACATCTTCGCCCTGTGCGGCTTTCTCAATTACTCTTTCAAGTCTCTGAGTGTTACCAAGCTGCATTACGCTTTTCTTTATCATATTGCCATAATCCTTGGAAGTAATATCAACCATGGATTCAACCGGCTGTTCAGGCGCCTCAAAACCTGAGTTTAAGTAAAATCTTACATCTGCAGACGCCTGAATTCCGGGATTATCAAACTCAAATCTGATCTGTCCGGGCTCATGATCTGTAGCTGTCCAATCAACCTTATCCAATTCGATGACTCTTTCCATGCCATCCATTTCGAATTCATCTGCTATCTCAGTGGCAGGATCTCCGGGCTTTTTTCCATACATCTGGAAAACGAATCTAACCTTTTCTTCCTGCATTTTGCCTGAAACGCTTACACCAATGCTGTGAACCATTTCCTTAAAGCCCTCAGTGGTTTTTAAAAGGTCAAGCATATGGTTATCTGTTATATTTCCAGAGAGTCTGGCCGAATCGATCAGTCTCCCATCATTTTCATAAATAAATTGAATACCTTTTCCATTCTGTGCAGGTGCCCCATAAATCTCCTTACCCTGCATTATGAAAAAATATGGTCTTTTCTTTGTAGGGTCCTTTGGTGCCTTAGGACCATTCTTTTCCGCTACCCTCATTTCACACCTTCTCATCCACACATTCTCAGAATCAAGACTCTGATTCACGTAAAATCAAAAAACAGTCTCTTTTTTTACTATAAAAGCTCATAAAAATGGCGGTGCCATTAAAAAACGACACCGCCCAATAAATTATAAATTACTTGTTTGCATCGTCAACATATGCTTTCCATGTATCACGGATTGCTTCAACCTGCTCTGATACAACAGCGCCAGGTCCAATGTTCCATACGAAGTCAGAACCAAGGTTAAGGTTAGGTACCATTCCGTGGTAAGCAACTGTACCCTTTTCTGTCATCATCTGGATTGTCTCATCAACTGCTCTCTCGTCGAACTTACCGTTTCTAGCTGTTGAAAGGTATCCGTTGTAATCAACATACTCAGCTGCCGGAGGATTTGTGTA
>JAFPVA010000264.1 GCA_017413105.1 Butyrivibrio sp.
CCATCTTTGAATTTCTTCAAAAATGACTCTTAATTCCATTTATATTTTATTTGCCAAATCACAATGCGTACTGTATAACACGACTCCGCACGCCCTATTTGCTGTCAAATTTGCTGTCAAGCATCATTTCAGCTCTTGAAACCCGCATGCACACTGAGCTTTTTACTTCATGCTCTTAAGTGTCGGGAACTCTATTACGTCCCTATGTTTTTCATGTATCTGCGTGTATTTCTTTGTCTCAAAAAGTATGGCTCAAATCCAAATAACGCATATCGATGTATTCTGTATCCGGATTTTTAATGCGATCGTGCGGCAAAGCCGTTTTGGAATACATTATATGGATTTGCGGAAAAGCCAGTAAATGTAGTGAATCCTGTCGTAAAACAGAAAAACTGACACCACTTCTTTTAAAATACACATCGTATTTAAAAAAACTTTACTACTTGATTATAAACTTACCCTGAAGATTAGACAAGACTTCCTGCTTCTTTTCTTTCTGGACTTCGGCGTAGATCTCGAGGGTAGTCTGGACATCGGAATGCCCCATTATGTCCATGATGACTTTGAGGTTACTCTCAACTTCACATAACCTCGTACAAAATGTGTGTCGAAGGTTGTGAGCACTTATCTGCGGAATGATGACCGGATCTCTCCCCTCTTCCTTCGCAGCTATAGTTTCCTTTTCATTACATGCCCTAATGGCCCTATGGATAGCGTTGTTGATAGCTGACGGAAGATATGTCTTGTGCTTTGCAGTAGCAAAAACAAATCCGGAGCGTCCATCAACCACTTCCTGACAAAATCCCAGGCATTTCTGGTACTGATATTCCATAAGAAGAGCCTCTTTTACTTCATCAAATATCGGTATGAGTCTTGTGCCAGCATCAGTCTTTGGAGTTTCGATATGCTTCACACACTTCCCGCTGTCATCAATGGGACGATCTTCAAGAGTGTGGTTTACGCTGATGAATCTCTCTTTCATGTCAACGTCATCCCATGTCAGGCCCAGAAGTTCTGACATTCTCATGCCTGTACCCAAAAAGGTTGCGATTATCGTATACCAGCCTCTATAATCAGTATCTGTATATAGGAAATCCATGAATCTCTTTTGCTGCGGGATAGTTAACGCTATACGCTTCGGAGTTTTCCACTCTTTGGAAGATTTGAGCTCATTCAGCACATCGTCCGTAGGATTTCTCAAAAGAAGCTGATCCCTTATTGCCATTTTGAATGCCGGGTGAAGTAGTGTGTTTACATTCTCTACCACCGATGGTGAAAGTCCCCTGTCTTTCCAGAGGCTGTAGTAAAAGATCTTTACATCAGTATACTTGATATCAACAATCTTCTTTTTCCCGAAAGTTTCACGCACATACCTGTTATAGTCATTTTTGTACTTTGTCTTAACCGCAGGCTTTAGGTTATACTTCTGGCTGATATATCTGTCAAAAAGAGTGTTGAGCGTCATGCTTGCGGCCTTGGCATAGTCAAGCTCGTATGCCATGTCCTTACGTATCTTCTGCTCTTTTTCCCTCAGCTCGAAAAGCGTTTTTGCATAAACAGAATGCCTTTTCTTGAATCCATCAGTATACCCGTAGCAATATCTTCCATCACTTCTTACGCACTCACCCCTACGTAGCACATATCCATCCTTGTCTTTTCTTACTTTTTTCTTGATTGTTTTGTCCACCATTCTTCCACCTTTCTAAGTGAAGAACAGTTTAGGACTCATTTGCCTCCTGAATAATATGCATTATATTTAGCCCGGATGCCGCTGATTACTGCAAAAGAGCATCCGGCTATACAATTATGATATCCTCGGAAATGCACATGAGTCAACGATAATCTGCCCTTCCATCTTTCAAAAAACATGCTGCATGAGGATGTTCGTCTTAAAAACAAAAAGGCTCTTCCTACCGATAAAACTCAGTAGAAAGAGCCCTGTTCTCTTCATGACCGGCATGGGATATGCCAGTTCTCACCAAGCACTATCTCATGCGTCTCTGGGCCTATAGCCCGTATCATGATGCCATATTCACTTTTGTGATAAATCCATTCACACAATTCCCTCAAAGATTATCTTATCGCCTATCTGCACCCTTTCAACACCAGGCTTTTTATTATTGTTGAAATTGAAACTCAGCAGATATCCGGTATCGAGACCAAATCTGTCAAGATAACCTTTGATTTGTTCCTCACCTTCAGCATTATACCTCTCACCACGCCATATCTTAAGCTCCACTACATATCTTCTTCCAAGGTAATGGATAACAAGATCCGTTCGTTTGTGATCCCTGGTCTGTTCTTCAACACTGTATGTGCCGGTTCCGTTAATTACGCCTGCAATATATGTAATAAAACGTTCCCTTCCTTCTGCTTCAAGAAATCTCTCGTCATTGTCCCCATGAATTCTATTGTGTTCTTTTATGAAATGCTCCATGATCTTAGGAACATTCAGCCATCCGTCTTTTTCAACGAATATCGATTTATTCTCAGCAGCAATTTGTTTCAAATCATTGTTCTGGTCACTTTCTCCAATAAAATGCGTATACAAAAGCATCTCAAACATTCGGTTTGAAACCGCTACAGTGTTGTGATTGTTTCGGATAATTCCGTACATAAACAACTGCTGCTGATGCTCATCATATGGAAGCCAGGCAATCGTTTCGCCTCTCATGAGAATCGCCCTTAGTTTTTCCTTCAGGTCCGGATAATTTGTAAGCTTACCCGTAAGTGAATCAAACAGGGGATTATTACTTTCAGACAGTATTTTTTTCACAGCTTCGTCAACACCATATTCTGTCCACGCATCTGAAAGTGTATTAAACATTTCCGGCACTAACTTTTCATCAATCAGCTGGCAGATCCTACTCACAAGATATGGATACCCGTTTGTGTATTCTCTGATCTGTTTTGCGATAGCTGCCGTATCCATTCCGGTATGATGGTCAGATTCATACTCTTCGAGCATACCTCTGATTCCTTCTTCGGAAAGACTCATATCAATATCAAAATCAGCTGCAATGTTCCAAGGACTATTAACCTTGTGTTGGTCCTCAGGGCGGATCTTAGCCTTTAGATGCTTAACATCTGTTACCCCGGCAAGAATAACTGATGTAAATGTTTTATATTTTGGATTCTTCTCTTTTTTTAAATACCCCGACCTCAGTTTCCCAAGAAAGTCAAGGAACACCTGATTATTGGTCGCAGTATCAACTTCATCTATTATCAAAACCACTTCACGTTCACTATCTTTACAGAGTCTGTCAAATATTCTGAAAATATCATTTAGCTTAGCATCGTTTTCCTGTGTAGAAAGTTTGTGAAACTGCTCGTAGCATTCACCGGACAACGGAATATCCATATTATCCTTTGCATCACAGAATACACCAGCTAATCCTTTGACAAATTCATTCTCATCTAAATAATCAGCACCTGTGATATCTTGAAAATCAATGCTGATAACATCATATTCTTTTGAAAGGCTTTCTTCCAAGGCACTTAACGTAGTCGTCTTTCCATACTGCCTTGCCCTGTTGATGGTAAAATACTTTCCATCATCAACGAGCATCTTTATTTCCTTCACTCTTTCGGAGAGATCCACCATGTAATGCTTTCCGGGTATACATACTGCTGTTGTATTGAACTTTTTCATAGTTCCGTCCTTCTAATATGCCATATATATATTGGCATATTCATTCCATATTTCAAAGCTTAACTATCTTGCTAATTCGTGTCGAAAGGCCTTTCTCAGAAGAATTTGTTGCTTAGCAGCCATCATCATATTAAACATATGCTCAAAGCCTTCTTTTTCTTCTTCAGACATTTCTGATTGTCTATATGCAGTATGAATTGTTGTTACTTCCTGTGTAATCCCCATGTCTGTCCTCGCATTCTTTATAAACCAAAATAACAGTCTTATACTTCCACAATCATGTAGTAAAAGGATTCTGTAAAACTGCATAAAAACAAGTTACTTAACAAAATTATACTATCATCCACATTTCATGTCATTGAATTTAGAATTCAAAAATTCCCTTCTCCTATCCATGAAGTCTAATTGATATGTCAATTCTCATCATTCCGGCACAACATCCACCCACACAATCTCCGGTGGGTTAAACAGTCTCGGTATTCTGTATGTATTAGACATACCGGCACTGACGATCATGCAGCCGTCATCCCCGTCATATCTTCCTTTTGTGTACTTTGGGAGGATTCCCTGCCCCGGAGCATATATCCCCTGTCCAAAAAATCTCATCTGTCCACCATGAGCGTGACCTGATAGTACAAGATCTATATGCTTTCTCTCCAGAAATGGTTCACGCAGGGACCAGTACTCTGGATGATGCGAAAGAAGTATCTTGAATCCATCCTCGTTCTCGAAATCATCCAGCCATCCGCTATCAGGAATGCTCAGCTCCTCATCGCTTAGTCCCTGATGATAGAGAGCATATTTCCAGTCTTTGGGGAACTGCTTCCCCTCTCTTACATAGCTGTCCCTTAATCTCCTAAAGCTTTTAGAAAGACCGGAAGTAAGCCCTCCAATTACAACCTCATTTTTTATGTGAAGAAACTCATCATCTAGGACTGTTATTCCCATGCCTTTTATAAACTGTATATCCCATTCTTTAAACCTGTGCTCGTGGTTTCCGATACTCAGATAGACCGGTGCAATGTCACGCAGCTTGCCCAGTAGCTTTTCTGCATTTTTGTTCCTGGCATTCCAGAGCTCACCATCAGGTCTGCCATCACAATTGCTGCCAAGAATAAAATCCCCAACAACA
>JAFPVA010000265.1 GCA_017413105.1 Butyrivibrio sp.
CCTCACGCTGGCAGCAATTGCAAAAGAGCTTGAGACCAGAGGCCTAAGATCATCTGATCTGATACTTGCTGTAGGGCTTCCACTGCACTGGATGTCCAAGCAGAAAAGCTCATTCAGGGATTATCTGATGAGAAGACCGGAGATCAGCTATAGATACTGCGGAAAGTATTACCACATCAGAATATGTGACGTAGCAATCTATCCACAGGGATACGCTGCCATAGCAGCTTCCCTTAGTGACTACAAGGGAGTCCATATGCTGGCTGACATCGGTAATGGCACCATGAACACTCTGGTGATCACAAACGGTCGTCCCTTATCTGATAAGAAGTTTACAGATAAGATAGGCGTTCACGAGTGCGTAAAGCATATCATGAACGAAGTTCAGGCTGAATGCGGAAAGATCCCTGATGAAAGCATCATCGAGGACTTTCTCATAAATGGAACTTCGGACGTTTCAGAGAGAATACAGAATGTCATGCGTAGAGAGGCAGTCAGATATACGGAAATGATCTTCGATAAGCTCAGCGAGTACGAATATGATTCGGAGCTGGTAAAGCTCCATATCATTGGAGGCGGTGGATGTCTTATCAAGAATTTCGGCGATTACGATATTTCCAGCGTAGAGATAATCGAAGACATCTGTGCAACAGCCAAAGGCTATGAGGAACTATACAATTCACAGTACCTTGCGAGGAAGGGAGCTTAAGCTCTCTTCCATGAGGTAATGTCATGGAAGAAAAAAGACTAAGCATAAGATTTCGGATGGATAATCCTCAGGACAGGAAAGCCTGGGAACTGTTACAAAAGTTATCTGTCGAAGAGAACATATCCAAGAATGCGATTGCCCTAAGGCTCATCTGTAGAGGGGCAGATCCATGTGACTCTCTGGTAGACAGTTCCTTAGACTCGCTTGCCAAGCAGATTGCAAATCTTGTAGCTGACAGACTATCAGCAAATGCAGAAACCGTAAAGATCATTCCAGCAACCAATGAGGTATTATCTGCTGAGGCAGAAAAACTCTCTGCTCCAAGCCAGGATGATGAGATCAGAACTGTCAGTAAAGAAGCCCTAAGTTTTCTTGATGATTTTTAATATGGCATCAAAATGATGTCACCATAAAAAAATGTAATGGCATCAAAGTGATGTCATCCCCCACAATATCGATTGCTCGCCAGAGCGAGGCGATTTACCAGAAATGATATAGGCGCTGTTCGCACCCATATCATTTCTTCCCGAGCCGTAGATACAAGACCACTGCGAAGGGGCAAATAGTCCACTGGACTGTTTGCTCCTTCTTCGTTTGCCAACATGAAGAACATGAACACCACTTCCTGTAGGAACTGATATTCACGTTCTCCATATCGGCATCGTGTATCCACTCCCCGGGCAAATCGCAAGACCACATATTTCCCCATCGCCCCGACGCGCCGCCCCATACTTAAATGCCGTATCGGCGATGGAAAAATATGGCAAGTTTCGCAAAGTGGCAAGCCACATTGCACCGCCTCATCGAAAACGCCTATCGGCATTTTTTCTTTCGCTAAACTTGCCAGATGGGCTTTGCCCCCTTGGAACCCCCAGCAAAGGTTTATCCAACCTCTGCACACCGGAGCCGACTACCGGACTTCAGAAAAAGAAATCATCCCCCGGATAATTTCTTTTCCCTACGTCCAATAGTCTAGAGGCTCTGCCTCTGTACTCCGCCAAAGGGATCCGCTTCCCTTTGGAAACCAGCGCAAAAAATGAGAGGAGCAAATTTAATCATGGGAATAGCTAAACGAAGAAGAAATAAAGCAATCACAATACGCATGAATGCTGCTGAGTATGATGCATTGCAGGGCAAAATAAAAGAATCCGGATTGACACAGCAGTCATTTATCATAAGTGCAATCCGTGACTCAAACATCACCTCTGCCAAGGAGTTAGAGGTAATAAAGGATATCAGCAGGAATTTTGCTGATCAGGACAGGCAGCTGAGAGGAATAGCTACCAATATCAACCAGATGGCACATGTTGCAAATGGTCAGGGTCTTTTACCAACAGTAGAAAAACTGGATGAGATCTCTGATAAGATTTTGGAATTCCGGAAGGAGGATGATAAAAGATGGCGATTAATAAGGCAGTCGGTAAGCCCGCTAAAAGCCACGGGGGCTTGAGAAATACTATAGAGTACGTGCTAAAGGATGAAAAGGTCAAGGAAGGCTATCTGGATGTAATCGGACCGTATCTTGAACCTACAGTCAACTACGATGCGGTGTACAGGACCTGGATTGAAGAAAAGAAGCTATGGGACAAGGATTCTGGAAGGATGTGTGCCCATAACGTGATCAGTTTCCACAAAGATGAACAGGTCACCCCTGCTGAGGTGCTTGAAATTGGAAAGGCTTTTGCAGAGGAGTTCTTTTCAGGACACCAGAGCGTAGTTGCTGTTCATCAGGATAGAGATCACCTTCACTGTCATATCGTAACCAACAGCGTTTCCTATATTGATGGCCGAAAGCTCCATCAGTCCAAAAAGGATCTGGAGCAGCAGAAGGTATTCACTAATAATCTTTGCCGTGAAAAAGGACTGCATGTAGCTGAGAAAGGACGTCACTTTGATGGTACGCCTATCGAGTCAGGCGAGATCATCGCATGGAATAAGAACACTTACAAGCTTCTTACCAATGACTCAAAAAAGAGCTTTTTGGCAGACTGTGGTATTGCCCTTATGGAAGTGATCCCAAGGTCTGCCAGTAAAAAGGAATTCATTTCAGGCATGGCAGAAAAAGGATGGTCTGTAAAGTGGGAGGACAAACGCAAGCACATAGTATTTGAAAATGAACGCGGAGAAAAGGTTCGTGACAGCAAGATTGAAAAGACCTTTTCAGGTCTTAAAGTGAACAAGGAGGATTTAGCAATTGAATTTGAAAGACAGAATGAACTCAGGCATGGAAATACAGAAGCCACAGAACCTGGAAATAGATCCGAAGAATCAGAGTACCTTGAGCGATACTACGCAGAAGTCGAATCAGCCATCGCTGGAATCACTGGTGGAGGTTCAGGCGGAAGCTCTTCGGAAGCTGACAGCGGAGAATCATCAGAAGGATATTCTGATAGAGGATCTGAGAAATCAGATACAGAGCAACTTGTCAGAGAAGTCAGAACTGATATCAGTAATAGCAGAGCTCAGAGCAGAGAACTCATCAGTGCAGAGAATAAATCAGTCGATCGTGAAAGAGAACGACGACTTGAGGAACAGAGGAGGGCTCTTGAGCAGGAAAGAACAGCAGAAATTAGCTGCAGATCTCGAAGACACTCAGAGCCTTCTCGCTGATACTAGAAAGCTCGTTGATATATCTAATGTTGAAGCGGTACAAAAAGCTCAGGCAGCCCAGGAGGCTGCCGAGCTTAAAGCCAAGAAGGATATA
>JAFPVA010000266.1 GCA_017413105.1 Butyrivibrio sp.
CTTGAACAGGAAAAGAAGCAGGCTTCAGCCGGCAGTTTTCAGGCCGAAGGAAATAACAGCTCGACAATCTCATTTTCTGTTGATTGTATGCCAGAGGTAGAGCTGATGGATGTGGATGTTGGGGAAACAGTAGATTTAAGCGGATAAATTGTCGGTTATCTACGTTTATAACAGTAGGGAAATACACAATTGATTAACAAGCATTAACGTTTAAGCAAAGAATGGAGGAAAAGTATGGGATCAACGATTTCATCAATTGAAAATTCTTTTAGTCTTGCAGACTATGCTGCAATTAAAAATGGAAGTTATAAGAAACTATTGAAATCATACTATCAACAGGAAGAAGAAGAAAAAGCAGCATCAGCGCCCGGTGATTCAAAAAACAAGCTGACTTCAATAAAGGCTTCTGCGGATGAATTGAAAAATACCGTAGAAGCATTGCAGAAAGAAGATCTTTGGAAAACGAAAAAGTTTACGAAGATAGATGAAGAAACTGGAAAAGAGACAGAAGTTGAGGATTATGATTGGGAAGCCATTACCAATGCTGTAAAAAATTTTACAGAAGCCTATAACAATGTAATTGGAGCAGCAGGAGATTCAGATACAAAGGGGATTCTTATGAATGCTTCCTGGCTTACAAAGATGACCGCCAGTAATGGAAGGACACTTGCCAAAGCCGGAATAACCATTGGGAAGGATAATAAACTGTCTGTGGATGAGGATGCATTGAAAGAGTCAATATCTACGGTAAAGCTATTGTTTAAGGGATATAACTCTTTTGCGGATAAGGCTTCATCAAAGGCAGAGGGGATAAGCAATAGTGCAGCGCGGGAAGCATCAAATAAGGCAGCTGCCTATGATAAGCACGGAGCGTATACCAATCCGCTTGCCCCTTCAGTTAAAAATCAGGTTGATTCAGCACTTGGATCAGGAAAATCGGAATCCGGAAATACAAGTAAGACTACGGCCAACACGGATAAGGTCGATAGGGAAATAAAGGATCTGAAATCGAGACGGGATAGTCTTAAGCAAAAGCTTAAGAATGAATATGATACAGAAAAACGCAGAGAATACGAGAAAGAGTTAAAGCAGGTCGAAAATGAGCTTGCGGTGAAAGATAGTGATAGTTACAGAAAGCAGAATGCGCAGTATGTAACGTTATAGACAATACTTGTTGTAATCGGAAATTCAAACAATGGAGGATAAGGATTATGTCAATGGAGATCAATGGAATTAGTTCAGTAACGCCTATTTACAGCAATCAGGATAATACGGATATCGCGGTAAAAAAGCCCGAAGAACAAACTGTGGAAAAAGTTCAGGATAATGCAGGTGCTACATATGAAAAAGGAACCATCGAAGAAAACGGTCTGTATTCGAAAATGAAGATGAATAAAGCCGACAAGACCGCTATTGCTGAACAGATGAAGGCAAATATGGAAGAGAATAAGCGTCAGCTTATGGCGCTGGTTCAGAAGACACTTTCCGGTCAGGTCGGAACATATGGTAAAGCAAACGAGGATAGTGTCTGGAAAACCCTGGCCAGCGGAAAATATACCGTAGATGCTGCAACGAAAGCTCAGGCTCAGAAAGACATTAGCGAAGACGGGTACTGGGGAGTAAAGCAGACATCCCAGAGACTTTTCGATTTTGCGAGCGCTCTTGCCGGAGATGATGTTGATAAGATGAAAGATATGCAGAAAGCTATGGAAAAGGGTTTTAAGCTTGCAACAAAGGCCTGGGGAAGAGAACTTCCGAAGATCAGTCAGGATACCCTGGATGCAGCCAATAAGCTTTTTGAGGATTATTACAGGTCGAAGGAACAGGACAAAACAATTCCGGAAATCTAATAATATGCTCTGAACTGTCCGATATAGAAAATGTAGTATTATCTCTATTTACAGGAGGGAACCTATGCAGATTCAGGGATTGAATACAGGAAGTGTTTTCGGAAAGGTAAATATTGAAGGATCTGATACAGAGCAAAGGGCCGGTGCTGAGAGACATGGCAGTGCGCTTAATATTTCAGCGGCCAAGGCATTGAAATTCCATGATGGCCAGAATGCGCTGGATCAGAGGAAAGCTCTGGCGCAGAAGCAGGCTATGCAGATAGTTAAGGATGCTTTCAAGGGAGATAGGAACCTTGATAATATAATCACGGATCTGAAGGACAAGGTCACATCCTTAAGGGACGGGATCAGCGAAAAGAAAGCCGATGAGCTGGAAAACAATATAAGATTAGCCGAACTTCAGGAGGAATACGGTATAGATCCTGATGGAGAGGAACAGAAAAAGGTTGAGGAGCTTGCGAGTAAGATGATGGCTCCGAAGAACCCGGAAGATGGTGCGGCCATTGAAAAAGAGATGGAAGGGCTTACGGAATACCAGCAGAAAGCCCTGAACATTGTAACAAAAACAAAAGTAGATGGGCGAGAAAGATTACAGATGGAATACGAAATGAGAGAGATCATTTCAGGTGTCCGGGAAATAAAGAAAGAACGGCTTAAATCGGATCCCATGCTGGAAGCTCAGGATGAAGCCGAAGAGTTAATGGATGCAGCAAACAAGGATGCTATACTCTCTTTAGCACAGGATGCCAAAGATACCATCGACGAAAAGGCGGAAGAAGAGCAGGAAAAGGCCGCGGAGAAAGCAAAGGAGAAAAAGGAAGAAGACAGGAAAGAAGCGGCGAAGCTTGAAAAGGAAGTGCAGATTGAGGAGCTTTCCGAAAAGATCCGGGAGAATTCGGAAAATACTGATTCAAGGAGCGACCGGATGATAGCGAAGGCAAAGCAGAAGCGCAGCGAAGCTTCAACCGGGGAACTGACAGAGAATACCGCAGGAGAAAGTCTGCAGAACATTAGCATAGAGGAAATTCAGGGGGCGGTAACATCGGAAGTTACCAATGTGTTGAATAAGCTCAGCCTTTTGGATGAAGATGTGAAGGGGATTGATGTAGATAAATATATGTAATACCTGCAATTCACAACAAATAATATGCTTTTCATCCCGAAGAAAACCCGTATCTTAACGAAAAGAATTGCTATATGTTTTTTTTACCACTTTGTGATATTCTTTAAATGAATGATCTGTCCGAAGAGATGTTGATCCAATCCAATATTCGATAGTAAGGGGTGATCAAAAATGACAACAGTTCAGGGATATTATGATGGAACGGCAGTCAGGCCGTTGGAACCATTGGCAGCAAAACCAAATCAAAAAGTTATTATCACGGTCATTGATGAATTCGTTGAACCGGTAAAGAATATCGGCAAAAAAGGAATAAGAGGCATATTGTCAAGGTATGCCAATCCTGAATTGGTAAAAGAAGAAAAGGGAGCATGGGAGCGTGCTGCGGTAAAAAAATATGGTGATGCTTGATGCTAATATGATCCTTCGCTATCTTCTTAACGATAATGCAGAAATGGCAGAAACGGCGGAAAAATATATAAATTCTGGAAACGTAATCGTAACGATAGAGGTGATAGCGGAAGTTATATATGTTCTTAAAGGGGTTTACACTTGATCGAGACGAAATAACTGAAACGGTTAATCGGTTTGTAGATTTGGTAAACTGCCCTGAACCAGAGGTGTTGCATCTGGCAGTGGAAACATTCGGTGATCGTAATATCGATTTTGTAGATTGTGTTCTTTACGCATATCACAAATCGAAAAATATTGAAATAGCTACATTCGACAAGAAGTTACTAAAAATGATTAATGAGTAAATATGCTGGTGCGGAAGTGGTGCGGAGAAGATGGCAGAGGCCGCAAACCTCCTTTCTATGCGGGTTAACGAGGGATGTGGTGCTTCAAATCTCTCATTCTCCGTTGCAGTTATAGGCGGGAAACCCTAAAATATAGGGTTTCCCATCTTTTTCTTTTCTTTTAGAGGTGGGTAACACTTTTGACAACGCCAGTTTTTATCAGGTGTTAATGACCTCTCATTTTGACCGCATATAGATCAGATGAGCTGTCCCTATACAGATCAATAAGTTGTCTTTTGTTTTGTTATATCCGCCGGGGCCGGAGCCCCAGCGAATAAGATATATCAGTACCTTGTAAATTTAATACTTATAGTCATCGGTACCATTTGCGATGTTTATCATAGAATCACTGAACTCTTTGAATTCCAAAGGGTCGCCGCCATTGTAGTAAATGCGCATATACTCCTGATAGGCCTGATTGTCATAATGGGGCATTTCCAGGTTGGAAAGCAGGTCTACAGTTGTTATCCGGTTTTTATCAGGATCCAGCTGTTTCCACCACTGGTATCTGGCACGCAGGGTCTCTGCTTTCAGATGCTGGAGATCACGTACCAGTGAATCAGTGAGTTCCAGGAAGGATAGTATAAGCTCGCAGGTATCGCATTCGGGGCATTCATCCCATTCGAGTGGAATCATCAGCTTTCACCTCCTAGCATTTCGTGTTCTGTGACATAGGTGATGGCATGGTCGTCGATCAGTCGGTGCTGCTGCTGGAAGCCGTACATCAGGGATTTATCGCAGATCCTGTTTATCACCCGTAGGATCCCGGCAGATGACTTGAATATTTCATCTACAGCGCCTACAGTGAATATTTCCTGTTCACATCCTGCGTATTTAAGGTGTGCCTGTATATACTGGTCCGTTTCCGCACGGTCGAGCTTAGGCAGCACACAGTTGATATCTATCCTCTGTCTGACTGCCGCATAACGCTTAAGGCGAAGCTTATCATCCCAGAGTTCGGTCTGGCCGACGAGGATAAGCGCCAGGGGGCTCATTGAGTCGAAGCGGTAGTTGAGAAGGAAGCGGAACTCTTCAATGGTTTCCTTCTCCAGCAGGTGTGCTTCATCGAGCACACAGACGACCTTCTTCCCCTGTATGCCGCGTATGGCTTCTATCTCCTTCTGGAGCTGCCTTTTGGCATCGCCGCGGTAGAACTTTGACTCTATGCCGAGCTGGTCAAGCATGCCCTTATAGAACCATCTGGGCGTTAGCTTCGAGTCGGAAAGATACAGCAGGATGTAATCATCCTTTGATAAGCTGGCAGCGAACTTCCGTATCAGGGTAGATTTGCCGCATCCCGATTCCGCAGTCACCACCGCAAAGAGCTGCCTGTCTGCTGAGTATGCAAGCCTGCCCAGGGTATCTGTCATTGCCGGGGATTCATAAAGCGATTCCGGTGGTACATCCCTTGTGAACGGGGTATGGGACATTCCGTAATACTGCTCATACATCCGAACCCACCTCCTTCTTATATCCGCCGAAGGAAATGGCATCTGCACGACGCTGCTCCATTTCGGCATGGCGTTTTTCCAGAGCATCCAGCAGGCGGGAGGTTTCGGGTTCGCTTTTCTGCATTGATGCAGGAAGTTCGGACTTCTGTGCGCAGTATTTCCCGATCTTAAGAGGGTGCGCTTCAAAGGGCTCGATCCCGGGATATTTTACTGTGATGATCTCGGGAGCCATGGGATCATAGGCTATCTCAACCACAAAGCCTATGAGAGAAGGCTTTGTCTCATATTTTCTGCCCTGAAAGTTTATGCAGGCTCCTTTGTCCACTTTTCTGTTTTCATGGTGCAGAAATGCCTCAGTTACAACTTTGGTATCGATGAATGTAAGCGGCCGGCTGTCGCGGTTAAACTCCTGATGGGGAGTTATTCCGGATGCGGGGACATCGGTTCCGAGGCTCCTATAGTATTCAGCAATGCCCTCATGGGCAGACTGGTGATAATGCTCTTCAAGGTATATTTCCCAGTACTTGTTGAGTTCTTCCAGGCTATTGATCTTTTTTGCCTTTGCCTCGACCAGAAATCTATCCACCACCTGATGGAATTTCTCGATCTTTCCCTTTGACTTCCCGCTCCTTACCGGCGCATGGCTGATCCGGATGGAAAGCTTCGCAAGGGATATCTTCAGCTGTTTTGCTATGTACTGGGAGCCGTTATCAAAGTAGCATTTGTCAAAAGCTCCGTACTTCAGTATGACGGTCCTGAACGTGTCCTCGACTATTGCCTCCTCCTGATTATCATAAAAGCGTGAGGCAAGGACCATCCTCGAATGATCATCTATCGCAGATGAAAGGTAAGTCCGCTTTAGCGCTCCATCCTTTCCGATAGGAAGATACATTCCGTACTTTATATCTCCCTGAACGAGCATCATCCTGTTTGGCATGCAGAAGCGCTTAGAAGAACTTTTGCGAGCCTCCAGATATGTCGAAAGGTGGGTGCTACCGAAACCTTCATTATACAGATGTCTCTGCAGGGTGGAGCGTTTCAGTACTCCCGGAGCAGCCCGTCCTTCGAGTTCAAGGATCTCAATGATCGTTTCGACTGATCTTGACGGGATCTCCCGGCGGAGCTGGATGGCTTCCTGCACCAGATCCTCATAGTTGTCGGGAAGTGCTCCTCTGTTGTGCGGGCACCGGCTTTTGGGTTTCAGTCCGTCAAATCCGTCCGCACGGTAGGCATCATCATAGCGCTTGACAGTTTTATCAGACAGCTCATTTTGAGCTGCAATCATACGGCGCATGACCAGACGCTTTTCCGGATCCAGAGATTCATCCTGTAACGGGGCGATCATCTGGAAGCGTTGCAGGGCTTTTTCTTCCTGCCACTTGGTAATAAGTTTGCTATTCCTGTTCATAGTGTTTTCCTCCTATGAAATGAGGATACAACTATGATCCACGGACAACATAACCTAAGTCGGTAAAAATTTATGTATAGAAGGGCCTCAAAGATGCCCCGGAATTATATATGGTACGTATGATGGTCTTCAGCCATCCGTCAGGTATGGAACTTCTCAGTTTATCCAACAGGGAGACACCGGATTTCAGCAGTTCCTCGCTGTAACCCAGTTCCCGGAATGCAATGGATTTCATATATCCGTTGATATCATCTGTGTTGAGCCATAGCCAGAACTTCCAGTGGCTGACCGTTTTATCTGAAGGATGGTAGTCCGATTTTTCAGGTTTTATCCGGTCATCTATGGAATCGCAGATAACTGCCTCCTCGTAGTGTTTATACGGAGCCAGGAAATCTGGCAACAAACGATGAAGTTTCCGGCATCCTTCATTCGAGCATTTGTGCCGGGGTATACTTACCCATTCAGCATCGCCGCCTTCATAACGGACAATGCGCTTGCAATGGTCACGGTACTCCAGGATGCCTACCTTGCATTTGGGACAGAGGTACTCTCTGTTGTCAGGTAAAAATATACTGTCCAGCCCGGTGATAATCTGTTACAATGAGCATGGTTTTAAACCATGAGTCTCAGAGTAACATACGTGCTGGTAGGTGGCTCTGAGACTCCCTTTCTTTTTATGATACGAAAGACAGTATACAGAGCAATCCTTGGACAGGCAAGGAGATCTATTTATAGAGGTTTTAATTAATCAACAACACCCAGTTTTCAAAATTCCATTCATCCATATATTGGTTGCATTCATAATCTACATAGTAAATAAGGTTATCTTTAACAACAAAGTTGGTCGAAAAATAATCGATATTTAGGCCTGCTTTCTTTGCGGCATCCGCCATTTCAC
>JAFPVA010000267.1 GCA_017413105.1 Butyrivibrio sp.
CTTTTTATATATTTTATCACGCTGGGGGGTATAATGCAGGAAAAAGATACAAATGAACTGGAAAACATTTTGGGGAAAACACATCTTTCAGATTATGAGAGGTATTTGGAAGATAACAGGGATAGTCTGATATCTGATGTCAGTTCCTTTTCATCATTCATCAAAGATGCCCTAAATAAGCGAGGTATAACACAACAGGAAGTTTTTCTTAACGCTGATATCCCGGAAAGATATGGATATAAGCTTCTGTCCGGTGAGAAACATACAAGACAGAGGGATATTATTCTGAGAATCTGCTATGCAGCTGAACTATCATTGCAGGAGACTCAAAGAGCATTAAAGAAGTATGGGATGCCGGAATTATATGCAAAGATCCAGAGGGATGCCCTTTTGATGATCATTTTCAATCAAAGACCTGGAAGCATCATAGAGGTAAATATGCTTTTAAAAGAAAATGGTTTTGATCTGTTAAGAACGAGCGGAGTCCAAGAATAAAAATTTGAAGAATATTACCACCCCTACGGTGGTAACGAAAGCCCGTTTTGCTTGATATAATTTTCTATATTACATGATAGCTAATCTAAGGAGGGAATATCAATGAAAACTTGGAAGCTCGTAGCAGGAATCTTATCAATAATTCTGTTTTTTATCGTTATGTTTCAGTCTTGTGCTGCAGGCGTTGTGAACGCTATTGAAGATAACGGCGGAAGTTCTGGATCGGCCGGTCTTATAGTAGGTGTTTTAATGCTTGTAGGTGGCATCGTATCCGTTGCAACAAGAAAAAGTACTGGAAAAGGTGGAAATATTGCTCTTATCATTTTATTTGGACTTGCTGCATTGACAGGGTTCGGAGGTCATGGAAATTATAAAGATCTGGTAGTGTGGGCAGCGTGGTGTCTGATAAATGCCATATTGGCATTGGTATCATTGATAAAGGGTAGTAATACACCAGAAAGAAACTGACTAATATCTAATAAGAATAAATATCTTTTTGTTACAGAACATATATCAAGAATGTTTTGTTGACTTTGCACAATAAAACGCCTATAATGTTCTCATCGGTCTACAAATTCAACAAAGAGATGAGAGGGGTCAGGATAAAAGATTTTGCAGATAAGAAGAAAATATTGTTCCTGAAAATAATAATACCGGTTATTATAGGAGCCGTATTGTATTTCTGTTTCTGTCCAGACGTTATTTTTGTCGGAGCCATAGATGATTTTCTGAATACAACGCTTCATATAACCGTATCTAGAACGGTTTTTCTTCCTGTAATCATAAGATTTTATTTTTTTGACTTCTTATGGAGTTATTCATTTGCTGGCATAATATGCCTCCTACTTGATGATGGTTCTCCTATTCCATGTATAACCATACCGCTCGGCCTGGGTATTATTATGGAAATCCTTCAATGCATGGATATTGCCGCTGGGACTGCCGATGTATTTGATGTTGTTGTAGAAATGATAGGCATTATAACTGCAATAATTGTTACAAGGAGGGTGAGGAAAAATGAAGAAACTAGTTAAATGGTTTGGAGTTGTTTTGTGTCTGTTTGTGTTTACTGCAATGGCTCTGGGTAGTGGCAGTCCGAGTTCCTCGAGAGAAAGCGTTACCGTGGAAGCAGATGATAAAAAGTCAGATCAGGGTTCAGGTAGCGAAGACAAAGAGGATAAAGAGGATAAGGAAGACAATTCCAATCAAGAGAGTAACACAGATTCTGTTGCAGGATCGGATGATATCAGCTATGAAATATCTGATACAAGCTTCCAGTATTATGAGAATTCTATCGGAAGAACAGAATTTTATGGCTATGTGGAAATATCAAATACTGGAAATACAGATATTTTTATGGATGACTGCACGTTTGATATAGAAGATGATGATGGACATCTGTTGCAATCCGAAAGTATGATAAGCCATTGTCCTGAAGTAATCAGCCCCGGAGAAAAGGGATACTTCTATAACAGTGTTGGATCAACACAAATAGATGAGGGCGTATCTTTAGACAATGGAATAAAACTTGTTCCCCAGATAAAACTGTCCCCGGCAACAGGGAAACCACATTCCTATCCAGTAAGCGATATTGGCATCACCAACGGGAATCTTAACGATATTAAGGTAACTGGAAGGGTTGAAAATGATACCGATAAGAATCTGAGTTACATTTATATAAATATTATATTCTATGATAGTAATGGTAAAGTGTTGGCTTTGACTGGAACAAGTTTGACTGATATCGCAGCAGGAAATAAAGGAAGCTTTGATACATCAACGATGTTCGGAAATGATAATTTGAAGCTTGAAGACATTGCAGACACGAAAGTAATAGCTGAGGATACATATTTTCAGTTTTAACTAAACGTCTTCAATGAGTTCAGTTGTATCCAAGAACTGTTAACGGTGATGGATTATATGCCTGCGGAGACGTATATCTCCGCAGGTTTTCTTTTGATACACAATACAGTTTCCATCAATACCTTAACTCTCGTAGATGTATGTACTGAGAAAAACATTATCCACTTTTTTCCAGTCGTGTTAAAATAATATTAATACTGTTAGTTGTTCGAAAGGAAACGTCAAGAACATGAAAGAAACACTATCAGAATGGGGGTATTCATTTCTTTTATTTTAGCCATATCTTTTATGGTTATTATTTTGAATTCTTCAAAAGCCAGCACTTATCCTGTTTATCCATCAAGCAAAGATGATTTATATTATTTGGGATTCTATAAAGAGGAGACCATTCCTTCTGGGGACAACGAGAATATAAATGAGATATTGAAAGCATTAAATCAGGTTGGTTCAATAATACCCATGGAATATCCATAAATGGATCAATAATGCCTTAACTTCCTGAGGAATTCCGACTAAACGAGAAACGTAGATCAATATTATGGGTTTTGGAGGTGAAGCAATCCAGTAAAATAGCGGTTTTTCAGCGATTTTTCCTTGACCAGCGATGACCGATGTGGTACACTATATTTAGTAGGAATTCCGACTAAATACTCAAGTCAAGGAGGGTGTGCCGCATGTATCTGGATGCAGTTGTTTCCGTGCCCGATGTCCCCGGGAAAATCACCTCCCGGCCTAAGGGGAAAAGCATATATGTTGAGTTTGAGTACGCAAGAGAATATCTTCCTGAAAAGAGGTATACGATTGTCCGCAGAAAGGTTATAGGCAAGCTGGTCGGCGATAATGAAAGCCTGATGAATCCGAATGAAAACTTTTTGAAGTACTTCCCGGATTCCAAACTCCCGGAGGAAAGAGACCGGTTTTTAAGAAGCTGCGGATTAAGGATAGGCGCATGGATCGTAATAAGGAAGGTTGTTAACGATTACAAGCTGGTCGAGATACTTGGAAGATATCTTCCGGAAAAGGATGTGGGATTGTTCCTTGATCTTGCGGCATATTCAATAGTTGAAGAGGATAACAGGGCTCAGCACTATCCCTCGTACGCATACAGTCATCCTCTTTTCTCAAAAGGGATGCACATATACAGTGATTCCAAGGTGAGCGATTTCCTGCATTCCATGGATGAGGAAGTCAGCGTGTCATTCCAGAGTGACTGGAATGCGGAACGCAAGCACCGGGAAAGGATCTATATTTCATATGATTCCACTTCCAAGATATGTGAAGCAGGAGACCTGAAGATAGTTGAAACAGGGCATTCAAAGGAAAATGAAGAGACTGATATCTTCAATTATGCGATAGCTTATGATACAAAAAACAGGGAGCCGTTGTTTTATGAACTGTATCCCGGAAGCATAAACGACATATCCCAGTTCCAGTGCACGGTAGATAAAGCAAAAGGATATGGATATAAGAAGATAGGGTTTATTCTTGACAGGGGATATTTCAGCAAGGACAACATCTGCAATCTTGAAGAAAACGACTATAGCTTTATCATGATGCTGAAAGGCAAGGCTGATCTGGTACAGAAATGGGTTCTTGAAAACAAAGGATCTTTTGAGACCAACAGGACCTGCAACATACCGGCGTATCAGGTTTATGGAAAGACTCTTGAAAAGACGCTTTTTTCAACGGACAAGAAGCCAAGATACATACACCTTTATCATAGTTCATCACTTGAAGCTCATGAAAGAGCGGAAGTAGAGAAGAAGATAAACCAGCTCACTTCATTCTTAAACAGCCACATAAACCAGTTCAGGGAATTCGGTCCGGGAATGGAGACATACTTTGAACTGTATTATGATGAGAATGCAAAGAAGCGTAAGACAAACAAAAATAGTGATAAGGAACAGCCTTCAAAGAAGTTCGTGTTCTTCGAAGAGAAAATGCATGTGATAGAAACAGAGCTTAAACTGTGCGGATACTTCTGCATAGTCACTTCCGAGAAAATGACTGCAAAGGAAGCCCTTGAAATATATAAAGGCAGGGATGCTTCTGAAAAACTGTTTCTATCAGACAAGACTTTTCTTGGGAATCACTGCCTGAGAGTTGACACGGATGAATCGGCAGCCTCAAAGATATTCATCGAATTCGTCGCATTGATAATCCGGAACAGGATTTATAACCACCTTAAAGACGCGATGAAGGAAATGCCAAGGAAGCCTAATTATATGACAGTTCCTGCAGCCATAAGGGAACTTGAAAAGATAGAGATGTCACGCCAGCTGGATGGCGTATACAGACTTGACCATGCGGTCACCGCAACCCAGAAAACGATCCTGAAAGCCTTCGGGCTTACCGATGCGAATGTGCGATACAGGGCAGAGGAGATCGGAAAGATACTTGAAGAGGGAGCATGACGGGGGGTGATCATATATGGCAAGGATGACATCAATGGAGGCTCTTGAAAAGAAAATAGAAAAAGCCCAGGAACAGGTTAGCAGGGCAAAGAAACAGTATGACGAAGCCGCCGCAAGATTAAGCGACCTCCTTGATAAACGGGATGCGATGAAGCGGGATGAGCTTGTCAAGGCTATCATGAATAGTGATAAGACTTATGATGAAGTGATAGATTTTTTAAACAGTACACCGGAAGAAGGGAAAGAAAGTGGACATTACAGTAAGCGTAGCAGGAAAGTTAAAAGAACTGGTCGATAATAACGGTCCCAGGTACCTTGCAGAAAATCCCTATGGTGTGTACAGGGAGTTGGTTAACTCCGGATCTGCAGAAAAGAAAACTGCGGGTGCGGTAATGTTACTTTTGACGACTGACATCATGGAGACACTGGATCCCAAACAGGATCCGGCAACACTGTCAAAACAGATACAGAAGGAGTGCTGCTTTAATAAGAAAATGTCAGACCTTCTTTCAGACATAGTGCTGCTGCTCCATTCCGATGAAAATGAAGAGGATTGGAAAGATAAGGACGTGGCAGGACTGGAGCGGTTCCGTAAAGAAAAACTGCCGGTTGAATGGGATGGCTTCTCGACATGGCAAGTGAGTGGCGGGGGAGTTGATTGCTTTTACAATGCAGCCATGGTTTTGAAGCCCACGGCCAAGCTTGTTATAAATGAAGAGCTTACGAAGGGACTTAAAAAGAATCCCTTCATGAAAACAGATGCGATCAGAAATATATACGTAAAAAACCTCAAGGCATATCTGGATCGTGAGTTTGAAGAATACTGCACCTGCGATGATTATTACCAACCCGTCGTTGAAGATTTTGAATTAGAGTCTTACGTCAATGACTGGTGCAAGAAGAATGGATTCAAGATAATCTCCTGCGAGGGTGAAGGGGATGACAGTGGATTCGAACCGGATTCTGTCAGGAGATGGATAAAATATCGTTGAAAAAGGTTGTTTAGTCGGAAAATTTCGGGAAAATGAGGAATACCCTAAGCAATGCCATGAAAGCCTATCCCGACCTCAAAGGAGCTATCCTGCATAGTGACAGGGGAACGCAGTATACCAGCGAGCTTTACCGGAAATACATTAAGCAGTATGGAATTATACAAAGCATGAACAGCGATGGAGGTCGTTGTCATGATAATGCCAGATGCGAGAGCATGTGGGCCAGGTTCAAGGAAGAACTCCTCTATGGCCGTTATGATACCGAGAGAATGACGGTATCAGAACTCAAGGTACTCATCTGGAGA
>JAFPVA010000268.1 GCA_017413105.1 Butyrivibrio sp.
CATTTCCTTGGTAACAACAGGAAGTGCCTCTAAAATCTTATTATTTACTATTGTCTCAACCTTCTGTATTTCTTCAGCTGTCATAGCCTGATGATAGCTAAAGTCGAATCTTGTCTTATCTGGATCCTGATATGAACCAGCCTGCTCAACACCATCACCAAGAACCTCCTGAAGAGCCTTCTGAAGAAGATGTGTAGCGGAATGGTTACGACAGGTCTTTGCACGATTCTCAGCATCCACATTAAGAGATACCTTATCGGATGTCTTAAAGCTGCCTGATACAACCTTACCTACATGCGCTGTTCTTCCGCCGGCAACCTTAACAGTCTCAAGAACTTCAAACTTTGATCCGTTATGTCCAAGAATCTCACCGATATCGCCAACCTGACCACCCATTGTGCCATAGAAAGTTGTCTTATCTGTAATGATTGTACCCTGCTGACCCTCTGTAAGCTCATCTGTAAGTGCCTCTGCACCTGCCATGGCTACAACTGTTCCGTCACAGCCAAGAGCTTCGTATCCAAGGAACTCGCTCTTTACAGAATCATCAAGACCATCAAATACACCTGCGCCGGTAGACAGGTTTGCTGAGAAATTCTGGTTCTCTCTAGCCTTCTGCTTCTGCTCTTCCATAGAAGCCGCAAAGCCCTTCTCATCAACGCCAAAGCCTTCCTCCTTTGCAAGCTCAAGTGTAAGCTCTACAGGGAATCCGAAGGTATCATAAAGGAAGAATGCATCCTTACCTTCAATTTCCTTCTTGCCGGCTGAGGAAGTAGCGTCAAGAATCTTCTTGAACTCCTTCATGCCGTTCTCAAGAGTTGACTCAAAACGGGTGATCTCTCTCTCAAGCTCTGTAAGAACAAATTTCTGGTTCTTGTTAAGATGCTCATAGCTTTCCTTGTACTCATCGATATAAATCTGTGCAACACCAAGAATCTGCTGCTTGTTAAGTCCAAGAGTCCTTGCATGTCTTACTGCACGACGAATAAGTCTTCTGAGAATATAGCCGGCACCTGTATTAGAGGGAAGAAGCTTAGCCTCATCTCCGATAAGCATAACAGCTGTACGTGTATGGTCAGCTAAGATTCTCATGGATCTTGTAGTCTTCTCATCTGAATCGTACTTAATGCCGCTTTCTTTCTCAATATAAGCGATAACAGGAGCGTGAAGATCAATCTTGTAAACATCATCTACACCGTTAAGGAATGCAAGAATTCTCTCAAGTCCCCATCCTGTATCAACATTCTTCTGTGAAAGAGGAGTAAGATGTCCGTCATGGTGCTTCTCATATTGCATGAAAACATCGTTACCAATCTCTGTATACTTGCCGCAGTGGCAACCGGGGCCACAGTTTGGACCGCAATCCGGAACATCTTTTACGTAGAACATCTCACTGTCAGGACCACAAGGACCGTATTCAAGGCCCCACCAGTTATCCTCGGCAGGAAGATAATAGATATTCTCAGGCTTAAATCCTGATTCAATACGATATTTTGCACCCTCTTCATCTCTTGGTGCGTTTTCATCACCTGCAAAAACAGTTGCTGCAAGATGATCAGCATCAAAACCAAAGAGCTGCGTAAGAAGTTCAAAGCTCCACTGGCATCTCTCTTTTTTGAAGTAATCGCCAAGTGACCAGCTTCCCATCATCTCGAAGAAGGTTCCATGGCTCTTGTCACCTACAGAATCAATGTCATTTGTACGAACACATCCCTGAACATTGCAAAGTCTTGTGCCCATGGGATGCTTCTTACCAAGAAGATATGGCATAAGAGGCTGCATGCCGGCTACGTTGAACATAACACCTGTAGAGCCGTCAGAAACTAGTGAAACTGCGCCGCAATCCACATGACCTCTATCAATATAAAACTGCTTCCAAGCCTTGCGCAGTTCATTAGCTGTAAACTGTTTCATTATTTTTCCTCCAATATATATCTGATATACGGATTGCGGAAACAAAGACCTTTGTGTAAGCATAGTTCTTTGTGACTTTGAATCCCTATATCATTAAAAATCAAACTTATCACTAAAGAATGCATCAAGCTGGTCGATGGCAACTCTCTCCTGCTCCATACTGTCTCTGAATCTTACTGTAACCATGTGGTCATTCTCGGACTCAAAGTCATAAGTTACGCAGAATGGAGTTCCGATCTCGTCCTGACGGCGATATCTCTTACCAATGTTTCCGCGATCATCAAATTCACAGTTGTATTTCTTGGAAAGCTGAGCGTAAATCTTCTCAGCGCCCTCGTTAAGCTTCTTGGAAAGAGGAAGGATACCGATCTTAACAGGAGCAAGTGCCGGATGGAAATGAAGAACTGTACGCATATCAGGCTTCTCTTCTGTTCCGATATTCTCCTCGTCATATGCCTCGCAAAGGAATGCAAGAGTTACACGGTCTGCACCAAGTGATGGCTCAACAACATAAGGAATGTACTTCTCATTTGTCTCATCATCGAAGTAGTCCATAGGCTCACCGGATGTTTCCTGATGTCTTGTAAGGTCATAGTTAGTTCTGGATGCAATTCCCCAAAGCTCACCCCAGTCTGTGAATGGGAATGCATACTCAATATCTGTAGTATGATCTGAGTAGAATGAAAGCTCCTCAGGATCATGATCACGGAGTCTAAGATTCTCTTCCTTGATTCCAAGGGAAAGAAGCCACTCGTAGCAGGTCTTTCTCCAGTACTCAAACCATTCTGTCTGTGTTCCGGGCTTGCAGAAGAACTCAAGCTCCATCTGCTCGAACTCTCTGGTACGGAAAGTAAAGTTACCGGGAGTGATCTCATTACGGAAGCTCTTACCAATCTGGCAGATACCAAACGGAACCTTCTTACGTGATGTACGCTGAACGTTCTTAAAGTTTACAAAAATACCCTGTGCTGTCTCAGGACGAAGATATACTGTATCCTTAGCATCTTCTGTAACGCCCTGAAAGGTCTTGAACATAAGGTTAAATTCTCTGATTCCTGTAAAGTTGTGCTTTCCGCAGGATGGACATGGAACGCTGTGTTCCTTGATGAAGTTCTCCATCTCCTCATGAGACCAACCGTCTACTGAAGTCTCAAGGGTAATTCCGTTCTCTGCAGCAAAATCCTCAATGATCTTATCTGCTCTGAATCTCTCATGACACTCTTTACAATCCATAAGAGGGTCAGAGAAACCGCCAAGATGTCCTGAAGCAACCCAGGTCTGTGGATTCATAAGGATTGCACAGTCAACACCAACATTATAAGGGTTCTCCTGCACAAACTTCTGCCACCATGCTTTTTTTACATTATTCTTGAACTCAACGCCAAGATTACCGTAGTCCCAAGTATTGGCAAGTCCTCCATAAATCTCTGAACCGGGATACACAAATCCCCTTGCCTTCGCCAGAGCTACAATTTTATCCATGGTTTTCGCGTTCTTATCCATAATCCTCCATTCCTGCTATTGCACAGATATATAAATATTTATTTTGAAAGAAGCAGCCATGCCGCATCATCTGTTACTGCTGAAAAATCTGCCTCTTTTTTATCCATTACAGAAACACCTCTACTTACGTAGGATATATTATAAGGTGCTTCAATTTTGGTCTTGTCACCGGAAATAATGACATGCCTCTCATTCAGGTTCTCTATCTCATCAAGAACCATCTTATCCCCCTCAGGACTTACAAGGTCCCCGGGAAGCGAAAAACCTCTTGATGAGGCTTCATCCACAGTCCCGAAAAAGAAAGTAACCTGATTAAAATGAGAATAATCGATATAATTACTGTAACTAATCTTCAGACTAACCTCTCCGTCCTCTGAAACAACTGATTCCTCAAGGGTTATCCTGGGTGTTGAATACTCAGAATTGTAATATGTGATCTCTTTGGCAGCCATATCCTCAAGTTCCGATAACTGGTAATAATCCTTCTCAAAGCCGTCACAGATCACATTGAAAATCGTGCCATCTTTGTTAACCGTTATCTTTGTTTCAGATACCTTGTCTGAACCACATGCACATAAAATTGAAGCAGCAAAAGCCACCGCTGTGATAATCAAGGGAAATCTCTTTATATTTCTGACCAAAGCCCCACACCTCAAAAAGCCTAAAAAATTACAAACAAAGTTATTATAGCCAAATCATCACTCTTTTTCAATAGCACTTAACATCTCAAGACTCTTTAAGGGCCTGTCTATGAATTTTTTCCGAAGTTCAAGGGTAAACCTGTCAAGTTCAGCAAGAACCTCACTACTGAGTGAAAAGGAAAAAAGTCGGTTGATCGGAGTTTTGGTAATAAACTCGAGAGCATATCTTGTATCTTCCAGGAGCCTTTGCTCATTTGATGCACCGGGATATTCTCCTTCTATCTGCAAAGCCCTTATCTCAAATATGCATCTGACAAGCCTGTTTTTGATGTTTTCTTTTAAAAGAGCTTTAAGCGACATATACAAGAGATTTAAAAGATCCACATCCTCAACATTTTCTCTTGTATAGTAGGATGCCATCTCAAGAAAAAAGGTGCCATAACAGGCACCTTCCAAGTCTTGCCTAAAGCCTTCAAAATAGTTTTCAATGTCCGCTTCTATTAAAGAATAGGAATTTTTTCCCACGAATAATTTAAAGGTTCCAAAGCAGAAAGGCTCAACGAGGCCTGAGAGTTTGCTGCCTGGTTTTCTGGCGCCTCTGGCAAAAGCTGTTATCTTGCCTCTGTCAGAAGTAAAAATAGTCACTACCCAGTCATAATCTGCGGTGGGAGCATGTTTTAGAATTATTCCGCGTACAGTAACAAAATCTTCCATATTAACTAGTCTCTTAAATTCTTCATGTCATAACCAAAGCTTTTAAGCTGGGTCTTGTCATCTCTCCAGTCTTTTCTTACTTTAACCCAGAGCTGAAGGTTCACCTGGCATCCAACCAGCTCTTCAATGTCTTTTCTGGCAGCGGAGCCAATCTTTTTAAGCATGGTGCCTCCTTTGCCAATTACTATTCCCTTGTGGGAATCCCTCTCACAGATGATGGTAGCATCTATATCCATAATGCCTTCAGGATCATAATCGTTATCCGGCTCCTGATCCAATCCTGTCATATCCATATTGAATACCACAGGGCCATCAGCTTCATCAAGTTCTTCTTCAAGCATAATATCAGGCTCAGGATTTTGCATTTTACTCTTCTTTGGAGGATGTTGATGTCTTTTTTTCTTTGGCTTTGGCTGTTCCGCTTTCTTTTCCCGCATACGCATTGTCTCTATTGTTACAGCAATGCCATGGGGAACTTCATCCTGTAAAAGACGAAGGGCCTTTTCTCTGATGATTTCTGCAGCAATCTGTCTTTCAGGCTGATCTGTAAGAGTCTCCTCATCATAAAATGGCGGTCCATAGGGAAGGAATTTCTTAATTGCAGCCATCACACCATCTATGTTTTTTCGCTTAAGAGCGGCCACATGAACTACCTCTGAAAAATCCATCTCATTTCTGTAGGCATTTTCAAAAGTAGCAAGCTTGTCCTCAGATACAGTATCTATCTTGTTGATAACAAGGATAACAGGCTTTTTACACTTTTTAAGCTCCTCAATTATTGACTTCTCTCCTGCTCCAATAAAGGTGCTGGGCTCCACAAGCCAAAGAACCACATCTACCTCTTCAAGAGTACTCTTGGCCACCTTCGTCATATACTCGCCAAGCTTGTTCTTGGTCTCATGAATACCGGGAGTATCAAGAAATATCATCTGGCATTCGTCATCCGTGTAGACTGTCATGATCTTATTTCGGGTGGTCTGAGGCTTGTTGGAGGTGATGGCAATCTTTTGCCCGATCATCTGATTCATCAGAGTTGATTTGCCAACATTCGGCCTTCCTATTAAAGTGATAAAACCTGTTTTAAAATTATTATCCATTATTATCCTTCTGATTATTCGTTTCCTGAGGACTCTGCATCGGTGCTGTTCCTTGCATATTCTGCGGCGGGATCTGCCCTGATGCATATCCGGACATCTGCTGCATTCTCATAAGCTTTTTCTTTTTGCCCGCCTTATCAATTGCTCTTATTATAAAAAATATAACGACAAGGAGCAGTATTACAAGAATTATCTGTGGAAGGTGAACCACAAACCATACACAGGCTTCCACAATGAAGTCACCAATTTCAACTATGCTGTCAGCAAAGCCCTCTTTCATCCTCTGCCAGGGACCTTTTTTCGCAGTATCTGTATATTTGGTTACTTCATCAATATTAAGATATACTGTACTGTAGTTGATCTTATTGTCATAGGTGCGAAGCTGGGATTCTATGCTCTCAATCTGATATCTCACCTCAGAGAGTCTCTGCTCGATAGTAATTATATCTTCAACAGTCTCTGCCTTTTCAAGAATTTCCAAGAGTCTTTTTTCTTCAGATGTAAGGGCATTCTTTTTGCTCTCGATGTCGACATAATTAAGGGTCACATCCTCCACATTTGTGGATTTGTTGGTGATGTTGGTAGAGTCCTCAACTACCTCAATAAATTTGTCCAGGTTATTTGCAGGAATTCTTAAGGTAAGACAGGCATTTCTGCGCCTTGAGCCTGAATAACTGCTCCCATTGTAAATATCACTGGATTCTATATATCCACCAAGCTCTTTTACCTTGTTCTGCACCTGGAAAAGAACACTGTCAAGGTCCTCAGTCTCAGTGGAAACATTCATGGTCGTAATTAGCTTCCTTGATGTATCCACCACTTCAGAGCTCATATCCGCTTCCATTGGACTTTCTAAATCATCCATGGCGCCTTCAGCCTGATATACCGACTTTGATTCGAAGGAATTATCATAGGCTTCTTCCGTAGCGAATTCCGCAGTGCTTGAAGCATATTTACTCCCACTGCTTCCGCAGCCTGAAGCCAAAACCGACGCCATAATGATTGCAGATAAAAGTAACCCCAGCTTTCTCTTTTTCATAACCCGCATCCTCCTCAAATCACTTCAACCTTTATTTGTTTACAAGCTGCTCTACCTTATTAAACAAATCCTTGCTCTCATCGATCTTATCTGAAGTTCCGATAACACAGAGGCAATTATCAGCCATAAATGCATCAACATACTTTGCCAGTTCTCTAATGGTGTCCTTGTTTGTTGAAAGAAGCTCATCCCTGTTTCTCTGGATATTCTCCATCTTTGCATGGCAAAGGAATGCAGTAAGTCCGTAGGTTCCCTTACCTGATGGAGTCTTTGGCGTATCCAGATCCGAAACAGCGCCTATGATGTACTGAAGAATTGTTCTGTCATCAGCATTAAAACTTCTAAGATAATCAGCAGCTTTCTCAAATACATCGATACTATTCTTAAGGTTAGGATCTCTGTAAGTTACAAAAGCAGCATCACCATTCTTGGCATAACTGCTCATACATCCATAGGCTCCCCCAAGAACCCTGATGTTCTTCCAAAGGTAATCGTAGCCCATCATCACCTTCAAAACTCTAAGGGCTCCGTTATACTTAAGGCCCTTGGAAGCAAAGTTTCCGGCTCTGCAGACATACTGAACCTGTCCTGCAGTCTTGAAGGCCTCATTTTTCTTCTCCGGCACAAGCTTAAGCTCTCCAAGAGAGATTTCTTCTGTATAAATAGCTTTAGAAAAGCTAAGACTTTCTTCCGGAATTCCCTCATATTCCTTCTCAGTTCCAGTGATGTCCACCAAAAGATTTTCCGGTCTGAAGATTGCCTTACAGAGGTTCTTTAAGGTATCAATAATCTCCCTTGCGCCTTCTTCAGTATTTATAGACTCATTCATCTTCTCAAGATGTCTGAAATACTCAATTCCACTGACGCCGTCCGACACCATGGCAGCAGGTGAAATATAGCTCATGGCACGAAGTGCTGCGGTCTGATGACCGGCTGACGAAAGATCCGACTGGAGTCTTGCGTACTGCTCTGCAAAGATTTCCTTAAGCCTCTTTACATCATCAAATTTTGTGGTCATAAGTATCTCTTTTACCAGTTCAAAGGCTTTTGCCAGATTGTTGTGAAGAACCTTCACACTGATCTCAAAGGTAGTCTCAAACTGTGTTACATCCGCTGCATCAGTGTAGGTGCTGATAGCACCACTGATACCACCGGTATAAATATTGATATCATTATAGAGGTCACCGTAAGTATGATTCTCTGTATCCAGCATCCCCAGTGCTTTCTTTAAGACTGCCGCATAAGGAAGATACTTTACATCGATATTTTTCATGTCAAATATGAAATTCACATAATCAATTCCATTAGTGAATACATCATGGAAAAGAATCTTGCAACCTTCATATTCTCTAAGCTCATAAATAAACTTCTCTGATTCTTTCTTAAGATCCTCAAGTTTAAGAAGCGGGATTTTCTTAAGATCCTCAGGGTCATCTTCACTTTCCTGATATTCCTTAAGTTCCTTTGTCTGCTTAACAATCTCTTTTATCTCATCGGCTGAGAGCGAATCCCTGTATTCTTTCAGTTTTTTCTTAAGCTCCTCATCCTTCTTCTCGTTGAGGCCTCGCTCCGGCTCCAGAAGAACAACGGTACTATGGTCATTATCAAGTAGATACTTCTGGATGAGATTCTCGAAATATCTGCCCTCTGCCTCTTTATGAAGATCTTCAAAAGTAGCATTGGCCTCAACATTTATCCATGGATATCTGTCATCATAAAGCCAGCTGTCAAATATCTGAAGACCGTATAAAAGCCCCTTAGGGAATCTTCCGAAATCAGCCTCTCTATACTTGAACTCGTCATAGCTAAGGCCTGCTAAAAGAGCTTTTTTATCGATACCGTTTTCTACCTGAGTCTTCAATATATCTCTAATGGTCTGTACAAATTCATCCTTTTGGGACGCATCGGCATTTTTGGCCACAATGGAAAATACAGGCTGCTGAATGCCGTTGTCATATTCACTGTAAACATCCTGTCCTATTCCTTTATCAATAAGAGCTTTCTTAATCGGAGCTCCCGGTGCTGAACAAAGGGCATAGTCAAGAATATCAAAGGCAATGTAAAGCTTTTTATCCAGTGTGGAACCAACTGACCAGTTAAAGGAAAGGTAGGTATTCTGCTCCTTTGATTCCTCCTGCATAATGGAATATTTCTTATGAATTTCCTTAGGCGAAGAGAAAGCTTCCTGCCTGTCTATCTTTGAATCCACCTCAAGATAATCAAATTTGGAAAGGTAATTCTTATCAATATAATCAAGCTTCTCAGCCATATCCATATCGCCGTAAAGATAAATATAGCTGTTAGAGGGATGATAATATTTCCTGTGGAAATCAAGATATTCCTCATAAGTAAGCTCAGGGATCACATCAGGATCACCGCCGGATTCATAACCATAGGTAATATCAGGATAAAGAGAACTCTGTATCTCTCTTGAAAGCACATCATCAGCTGAAGAAAAGGCACCGCGCATCTCGTTGTATACTACGCCATTTATGGTTAGCGGAGAATCCTCATCCTCCATCTCATAGTGCCATCCTTCCTGCTTAAAGATCTTGTCAGTCTTGTAAATATTTGGGTAAAAAACTGCATCAAGATATACATGCATAAGATTCTGAAAATCCGTGTCATTACAGCTGGCAACAGGATAAACAGTCTTATCCGAATATGTCATGGCATTCAAAAAAGTATTGAGCGATCCCTTTACAAGCTCCACAAAAGGGTCCTTTATAGGAAATTCCTTTGAACCGCACAGTACTGTATGCTCGATAATATGCGCTACTCCGGTAGAATCCTTTGGCGGAGTCCTGAAGCCTATTACAAAGACCTTATTGTCATCATCATTTGAAAGAAGGGTCACTCTTGCCCCGGTCTTTTTATGCTTAAGGATATAACTTTCAGAGTTAAGATCATCAATTCTTCTCTTTTCGATAATCTCATAGGTCGTTAAATCTTCTAATCTCATTAAGCCTCTCTCTTTCATTTTTTATTGTATAAAAAGGTAAAAACCTTTAAAAATCAAAATCATCTCCGGGAGTAAACTCTATATCAAAATCATCCTTCTTCGGAGTTTCTTTAACCGGTGCTTTATCCTTCTTATCGTCCTTAGGATTTCTGTCAAGAGCGATAGTTCCTTTGAACTTAGGCATCTTCATCTTGGACTTTGTAATATCCATTTCATCCTCAGCTCCCTCAGGAAGCACCATTCCTTCAGGTACAAAGCGTGTAGTATAGGATTCAAAGGCATTACCGGTCTCCTTGATAGAATCGTTGTTTACTATCTCGGCATGTTGCTCCTCGATAACTTCTACCGGATTCTCATCCGCATCATCCAGACTGCTCTCAGCTTCTATATCTTCTGCCTTACTATCTTCAAGCTTATCCTCTGATACTTCTTCTGATACTTCATCAATTTTATCTTCCTGCATAGCCTCGCTCTCATAAGGAGCTTCATCGCTTTCCATCTCAGGTCTTAACTTAGCAGCAGGCTCCTCCGGCATTACCACTAAAGGCTCAGATGGCAAAGAATTTATAGGCACTGATACAGCCTCATTAATAGGCTGCCTTTCAGTTTCTACCATAACATTTGCATCAAGTGTTATAAGAGACGCAACACATCCAAGGACAAATGCAAAATAGATTGTAAGCATCATCTGGCTGTTCATTCTTGTGGCGCCAAAGAAAGGTGTTGCAAAAAATACAAGCATTGTCGACAAAAGCCAGGGTGATACCCGCTCAAAATACTTATTTTTCCAATATCCGACTATAACTCCGGACATAACAATAAATGTTACAAGGTACTCTGTTTTGTAATTCGTATAGGTCCAGAAAGTACTGAATGTATTTATGTTTTTAAAGAAATACTTTGACCATCCGGAAAGCACTACATCAAATCTGTCAAAACCGCCCTCCTGCAGAATCATTCCCCAAAAAGCGGCAAGGGCACTGACTATAATTATAGAAAGTCTTATAACCTCTTTTACCGGCTCTGACTTATGTAAGAAAAGTCCGGAAAGCACAAGGGGAAGAACTACTACCGCCGTACCCGCATCAACATAGGTCATAAATCCGATAACAGCGCCCAAAATGATATACAGAATCACATAGGCTCCGGAAGTAAATTTGCCGTCACTATCAAGTCTTAAATAGATAGCTAAAAACAAAAGTTCAAGCCCGTACATTAATATAAACAATTCATCTGTGCTGATTGTTGCACTTGAAAAATTATCCATAAAAAGAGGCATGAAACATACATACAGGGTAAAGACCAAAGATGCAGCTTTTCCCATTAAAAGCCTGCAAATAATAGCTCCCAGCAAAGCAAACAGGATAAAAAGAGCTATCTGGAAATAATAGGCAAATATAATGCGATTGCCTGTAAACAAAAGAACCACATTAAGAATCTTAGAATAAACCAAAGAAAGAAGATCATATTCAGAAGACGCAGGTGCTCCCACCATGGCATTTTCGTAAAGTGACAACTTGCCTGCCGGCTCTGCGACAGTCCTGCCTAAAGCATCAGCTCTGACAATAACGCCACCGACCAGGGTTGTTATGATCATAAGCACATAGATCAGCTTGCAAAATGTAGTTTTCGCAATGTCGTCGATGTATGTGGCGTCACACACTTTTCCAAGCAGGTACGTAACAATTCCCATAAGGAGAACGCCAACTATGGTGACCCCAAAAGTATAAGCAACAATGTCTTTAGATGGAAAGAGTCCTGAAAAGAAACCGGAACTTGCTACCATAATAACATCAAAAATAATAAACACTACCCAGATGCATACCGATGGCCACTTACGTTTTAGTTTCATTTCAGAACTCCCCCACGTCTATTATTATGTTTTATCTAAAATATTAAAATCCAAAACTCCTTATTCTTCAGGCTCATCCCAGTTATGGTAAACAGCCTGTACATCATCATCCTCATCAAGAAGATCAAGAATTCTTGTAAGATACTTAACTGTCTCAGGATCGGTTACAGAAACGTAATTCTGAGGAATCATTGTAACTTCAGCAGAAGCTGTCTCAATCTTAGCCTCATTAAGAGCCTCTACTACAGCCTGGAAATTGTCAGGAGTTGTAAGAATCTCATAACTATCCTCTTCCTCATTGAAATCATCAGCTCCGGCATCAAGAACCAGCATCATAAGATCATCAGAAGACATACTGCACTCTTCTTTATCGATAAGGATCTGACCCTTGTTGTCAAACATATATGATACGCAGCCCGGAGTTCCAACGTTTCCGTTACCCTTCGTGAATGCGCTCTTTACATTTGCTGCTGTTCTGTTCTGATTGTCTGTAAGAGTCTCAACGATAATAGCAGTTCCGCCAGGTCCATATCCTTCGTAAGTGATGCTCTTATAATCTACGGCTCCATCAGCACCTGATGCCTTCTTGATGCCACGCTCGATAGTATCGTTAGGCATGTTGTTTGCCTTAGCCTTGGCGATTACAGTAGCAAGCTTAAAGTTATTTGCAGGGTTTGGGCCTCCCTCTTTTACTGCTACAGCAATTTCCTTACCAATGATAGTAAAAATCTTTCCCTTTGCTGCATCATTCTTTTCTTTCTTGTGTTTGATGTTCGCAAACTTTGAATGTCCTGACATAAAAAACTTCCTTTCGTTATAAAACTTATTTTGCTATCTCTAATTCTTTTTCTTCCTCTGAAGGCTTGCTCTCAGGGAGTTTATTAACTAAAACGCTCTGAATCATATGATTGTTCACAGAAAGAATCTTGAAACTATAGCCATCAACTACTGCGCTAAAATCTTCATCCGGCTCAGGTATTCTGTCCAGCTTGGAAATAAGAAAGCCGTTTAGCGTCTCAAATTCACTCTCCTCAAAGGAGATCTTAAACCTCTTCTCAAGTATCTCCAGCGGCGTCTTACCTTCAATCATGAATTCGCCCGGATTCTTGGTAGGTTTGATATAGTTCTCATCCTCGTCATACTCATCGAGGATGTTGCCCACGATTTCCTCAAGGATGTCCTCCATGGAAACAAGGCCTGCTGTCTGACCGTACTCATCTATAATGATAACCATCTGGGTCTTGGTAGACTGCATACTGTGGAAAAGAGAATCAATGTTCCTGGTCTCGGGAACAAATTTAGGCTGCCTCAGAAGCCCCTTGATCTTCCTGATAGGGAGATTTTCATCAGTCTCCTCGGAAAGCTTCTTCATGGCATCTCTTATGTGCATGATACCTATTATGTGATCAATGTCATCCAAATATACAGGAAACCTGGAATTATTGGTATCCATCATAAAATTGACCGCATCCTTAAGGCTCATATTGGCATCAATAGCAACCATAGCCTTTCGGTTTGTCATGATATCCCTTGCCTCTTTATCAGAAAACTCGAAGATATTGGTTATCATATCCGCCTCAGTTTCCTGTAAGACACCCTGCTCCTGACCTTCAGTTACCATGGACTTGATCTCTTCTTCTGTCACATCGGAAGCGTTGTCTTCCCCTCTGATACCAAATACAAAGAGAATTCCTCTTGCCACATAATCTGTCAGAAACACAAAAGGAGTCAAAAGCGCATTAAAAAAACTTACCGGATAAAAGCAAAAATACGCCCATTTTTCAGGTCCTCTGTGAGCCATCCTTCTGGGAATGATCACTCCAAAGCACATTATCACAAGAGCAACACAAAGACCACTAAGTAAATATGTTAGGCTCCTTAAAATCTGATTGCCGTCAAATTCAAGCAGCCAGATAAAGTACTCTGCAATAAGCCCTGTAACAATTCCTCCAAGAGCCATATTTAGAATTATACTTAAAAGCTGCATGCTGTTCTTGAGCCTTGAATCATTTTCAAGGATCTTAAGAAGTCCTGTACTTATCTTATCCTTATTTTCCGCAGCCTTTTTCTCAATATCCTCTTCACGGATGTGAGAAATTGCAACGGCAAATCCCTGCACAAGGCAATCAATGATCAGCAACAGAATAAAAAGCACAATACTGACAGAAGGCGAGCCTTCGTCCATAATATATCCTCCTATAATGAATAGAATGCTTTGTCATGCCAAAATCACATAAAATATCAAATTACACTATACCACATATTCGGAGTTTCTTCCAATAATTCTTTAAATAGCAGCATTTTCATAGTAAAATCTAATGAGTAAATTCAAAAAAGTTTTGTCGGGGAGATAGTTTTAGTTAATGATTTCGCTTGTTTCAATTGTCTTAAATACTGTGCTAAGCTTTATTATAAATATCCTAAAGGCAGTATTTTCCATACTTTTGTGGTTCATAAAAGCCTTTACGAAAGCCCTTAAGCTGTTTTTTTGTGCTCTCCCTATTACTTCAATGATTTTTTTCCTGTTAATGGTTATCAATCTCCTGATTCTCGTAATAGGGAATCCATATATCCTAAGCCTCATTCCTAAGGTTTTCGGTATATCCTTTTTATCTCCGGATAAAAACACCGCTCTTCTGACAGCTGATGCTCTTAAGCTGTGGTGGGCTTCCAATGTTTATGTCTATCATGGACAGGGCTCTTATATACCCCTTCTCTTTCTTACCGCGATAATGTTCATACCTGTAGTTAGTATATTCCTTAGCTTCAGCGTGCTTACCTCCTACGGAAGCCTATTATTTGTTGCAATAGCTGGTGATGCCATAATTTACCTGCTTCGGGCTCTTTTTTCCAAAAGCTTCCTTGCTCAATTTCAGGACAGATACTACTTTCTCTTCCCTGACGCCGGGAAAAGACATTATGAAAAGAGCTATAACAAGTGGCTTAGAAAGCACCACGAAGAATTCGAGGAAGAAGCCTATGAAAAAAGCCCTGATAGGAACAGGTATGATGACTTCTACGAAGAATATGAGGATGAAGGCTACGACCCTGACTTTGATGATGAGGATAATGAGGATTACGACCCTGACTACGATGACGAAGAAAATGAGGATTATGATCCTGACTACGACGATGAGTATTATGAAGAAGATGATGAATCTGATGCAATGACCGCAAAAACAACCTTCGATTTCTTTGCAGGCTGCACCAGCAGGGAAAGCGTAGAAAAAAAGTACCGCTCTCTTGCTAAGCTCTATCATCCCGATAATATGGACGGTGACACCGCAGCTTTACAGGAAATAAATGCACAGTACGAGCAGGCAAAGATAAGATTTCCACGTTAAGCGTTTTATATTCGAATAAAAGAGCTCAGGCAAGTCCAATTACAGGACAGCCCGAGCTCTTTTCTATTTCAATTTATGAGTTTTACATCATTTTCTTTATTTCATCATATACAAACTGTACCTTAGGTCCAACAATTACCTGAACAGTTGTCTTGGAAGGTCTTACCACTCCCGCTATTCCGGCATTCTTTATAACCTTCTCATCTACCTGAGTATAATCATTAACCTCTGCACGAACTCTGGTTGCGCAGTAATCGATTTCTTTGATATTGTCTTTTCCTCCAAGGCCCTGAAGAACGAGCTTCGCCATAGAAGTAAAGTCATCGTTTGCAAGCTGTATCTTGCTCTCTGCTTCTTCGTCATCATCCTCACGTCCGGGAGTCTTAAGATCAAACTTAAGGATTACAAAACGGAATACAAAGTAATAAATAACTGCATATACAGCACCAACAGGAATAAGGATCCAAGGATTTACTGCCATGGGAGCCTTAAAGCTAAGAACCCAGTCTACGAGACCTGCCGAGAAATTAAATCCAAGTCTGAACGGAAGAAGTGCACATATAATAGCTGAAATACCTGTAAGTACTGCATGTACAAGGTAAAGACCTGGAGCAAGGAACATGAATGCAAATTCCAGAGGTTCTGTGATACCGGTAAAAAAGGAAGCAAGCGCACCTGCTATCATAAGAGAAGCAACCGCTTTTTTCTTATTGGGCTTAGCTGTGTGGTACATTGCAAGAGCTCCGGCAGGAAGACCAAACATCATAACAGGGAAGAATCCTGTCATATACTGACCTGTCACGCCCTTTACTGCGCCTTCTGCTCCGGACCAGAAAAGTCCCAGATCATTGATATCTGCAGTGTCAAACCAGAATACCGCATTGAGCGCATGATGAAGTCCCAGAGGGATAAGCGCTCTGTTAAGCATTGCGTAGATACCTGCTCCAACAGCGCCAAGACCAACGATTGATTTACCAAAGGCTACAAGACCTGCGAAGATAAGCGGCCAGATAAAGTAAAGAACAACAGAAGCACATACGGAAATAACAGCTGTAACAATCGCAACGCACCGCTTTCCACTAAAGAAAGCAAGCCAGTCAGGCAGCTTCGTATCCCTGAACTTGTTGTAGCAGCCTGATCCTATAATACCTGCCAGGATACCGATAAAGCAGTTGGAAATCTTTCCAAAGGCTGCAGGAACTTCGGAAGCATCCACGCCTTTGTACATGGCAACAGCTCCGGTGCTAAGAAGTGTTGTGATCATCAGGAATGAAACAATACCTGCAAGAGCACTGGTCCCGTCATGATCCTTCGCCATTCCTACTGAAACACCGATTGCAAACAGAATAGGCATCTGATCGATTATGGCAGATGCAGCCTTGATCAGAAACGCTGAAACTATATTGTTTGCTCCCCATCCACTTGGATCGATCCAGTATCCGATACCATACAGAATACCCGCAGCCGGCAAAACAGCTACCGGAAGCATCAAAGACTTACCGATCTTTTGCAAATACTTCATCATACTACTTTTCCTCCTTTATGTTTTTGTGATAATGAATATAACAATAAAGTTCATTTCGACAGAAGGATTGCAGCTTCTCCTGCTGATACATTACCTTCTTTCTTTTCAAGGTTGGAAAAATCATCCGGATTGGATATGATGATAGGCGTAATGGTATCGTACCCCGCTTCCTTTACGCCATTAAGGTCAACTTCGACAATAAGGTCACCCTTTTTAACCTCATCTCCCTGTTTTGCATGGATGGTAAAGCATTTTCCCTCAAGTTTAACAGTATCGATTCCTATGTGAATAAGAACCTCAGCCCCTTCGCTGCTCTTTAAGCAGTAAGCATGTCCTGTTGGGAAAAGAACTGCCAATGTGCCGTCACAGGGCGCATAAAATCTGCCCTCAGAAGGCTTAAGAGCAACGCCTTTTCCAACCATCTCCTCTGAAAAAGCAGGATCGCTAACATTAGAGATAGGCACAAGTTCGCCTTTTGCAGGCGCGCAGATTTCAATTTTCTTACTTTGGAATAATTTATCGAATAACCCCATATAGAATTTCCTCCCCAATTAACTTTATAAATATTTTACACCATATCTGGTAAATATAGAAACGTATTTTAATATATATTGTATTAAAAAGATCCCCGGATTTTAATCCAGGGATCTTACTATTATGCTATATTCAATTACATCTAGAAGCGTTAAATATAATCAAAGATCAGATGTACAACAAGGGCACTTTGTTGCCTCTATGTTGATCTCACTCTTACATTTAGGACAGATCTTAGTTGTTGCAGGAGCCTCTGCCTCTTCCTTAGCAAACTTCTCGCTTACGTTGTTCATAAACTTGATAAGTAAGAAGATAACCAAAGCCATCAGGATGAAGTTAATAACTACAGTAATGAAAGTACCATAGTTAAGAGTTGCTGCTCCGGCTTCCTTAGCTGCCTCAAGAGTTGCATAGGAACCGCCATCAAGCACTACAAACTTGTTGTTGAAATCGATTCCCCCGGTAAGAAGACTGATAACCGGCATGATAATGTCATCAACAAGAGATGAAATAATTTTCTGGAATGCTCCGCCGACGATAACGCCGACTGCCATATCCATCACATTACCACGCATAATGAACTCACGGAACTCTCCGGCAAGGCCCTTTCCCTTACCTGCTACTTTTTTCATTTTCTCTGTCATTTCCCTGCTTTCTCACAAATTAGATTTGTGTCCCCAAAAAGTCTGTTGTATGTTACAAAATATGTTATGTTACTCTTGAAATTATACCACATATTGTATAAAATAAAATAGTCGCTTGTACAGAACGTTCGCAGGATTAGTACATCGGTAGTATGTTAGCTTCCCAAGCTGAAGAGGCGGGTTCGATTCCCGTATCCTGCTTAAACCAAGTGATGCAAAAAAGAGAATATACTGGCTACCCGCCAAGTTTACTTGAGCGGTAGACAGTATATTCTCTTTTTTATATCGCGCGCCAGCGCGGATTAGGATTGCGTCAGCAATCCTAATATGCATCACTTGGTTTAATCAGGATACGCAGGGGAAAGCACTGCGGCTTGGGATTGCGTAGCAATCGCAAGATGCATCACTTGGCATGAGCAATGCATGTATTGCGGACTTCCTCACATCACGAATTCTCATTCACATAGATTGTAAGCCTACTCTGGATAATATCCGCAACCTCCTTGGCGCTCTTCTGCCCGCTGAAAAATGCAGATGCTTCCTCAAAGATGATGTTGTTTACACTCTCATTGTAATTACTTACCAGAGTAAGTGATTTAATATAGTTTGTAAGTTCAACCACATCCTCATTGCTCAGAGGTTTTGCTGTAACTTCCTGACCTCCGACATAGTAGGTATCCTCATACTCAACCTTTTTGTCCCCATCCATATAGTAGAGCTTTTGAGTAGATTCCTGTGCCTGCTTCTCAAAGCTTGATTTTCTAACAGGGAAGCAATAATCCAATGTATTCTGATACTCCTCAGAAAGGAATGATTTCAAAAACTCCCAAGCTGCATCCTTGTACTTGGACTGTGAGCTGATGGCAAGCCTCTCATAAGGCATGATAACAGAGTTATTGATTCCAAACTCGTTTGGATAACCTACAAAAGCAACATCCTCACCAAACTGTATATCCCTCATATATGAATATGAGCGGAATCCGTTAAGGTTGATAATTGCAAAAAGAGCTTCATTCTCAAGATATAGAGTATCCTTATAATCCTCCCATGCACTATCCGGATATTCCTCAGGGAACTTCCCTGCAAATTCCAAAAACTCAATAAATGATTCACTGTCAAAGCTACAGGACTTATTTTCCCAGTCAATATAGCTGTTTCCTGAATACCTGATTCCCTGCTCAAGGAAACTGTTTCTCGGCATGATTCCAAATGCAGCATCCGTACTCACACCATACTTTTCCATCAGATCCTTGCAGTCCTTGAAGGAAAAGACATTCTTGCCTCCGGTAAGGCTTTTCTTTACAGCCATTGAACCCACATAGAAGCCGGGAACAAGCTGATATAGCTTATCTCCCGTTCTCAGAGCATCCATGACATTGGTAACAAGTTCCACATTTCCAATATCAGGGTCATTATTGATATAAGTGCTGATATCGGCGAAAAGGCCCTTATTTATGTAGCTGTCCACAGGCATCTGGCTTGAAAGCACCATAATATCAGGTGTATTACCGGAAATGATATCCATATTCATCTTCTCAACCCCGGCGCCATATTCACCGTTATCGTCATAGCTGGAGTAATCAACAAATTTTATCTTGTATTCAGTGTTGTTCTTGTTAAATTCAAAGGCCTGTCTTCTTACATCATAATCGATGTAGTAACCGCCCATTGTAAGGATTTTCTTTTCCTTGACCTGATCTGCCGGAATCTTGGTCAGTCTTGCTACATACATTTTATATTCCGCATCAGGTAAAAGAGCTACAAATTCCGCATCACTTATCGCAGTAAATAGATTTGTGGAAGATGTCATCTCGATATCTGAATCAACGAAATCAAGGAGCTTTGTGGATTCCTCTTTAGCAAAGTCAATTCCGTAAATACCATCGTTTTTACACATATAGAGGTCATAGCCGTTTCCACCAAAAAATGAGGCGTCGGTATAACCTGTTACAACGGAGGATGGATCACCTATTTTTCCCGTTTCAGGGTCAAAACTGCAAAGTTCAATGCCCTTTTCACCATAGCTCTGAACATAGAGCTTATTTCCAAAGCCCTTATAGAGCTGATAATAGCGATAATCATTATTATCCTTAAGGTCAACTAATGTCTTAAAACCAGTCTCCTCATCGTATCTGAAAATTCCCTGGTCTATGCTGAGTATGAGCTTCCCATCATCTGTTATAACGAGGCCATTGGCGGATATGTAATTGTCCTCGTTTGGAAATTCTTTTAACAGATCAAGCTTATACTGTAAATTTCCATTGGCATCAAACTTTACGAGATAGACCTCATCGTTCTCACTCTCATCCATCATGCCTTCGTTTTCAGCGTCAGTGGAATCTACAGTCTCTTCAGCTTCAGAAGCTTCCAGTTCATCTGCGGTTGCAAGAGTCTCTGTGCCTTCGAGATTTTCCTCTTTTACCTCTTCCTCTTTTACATCTTCCTCTTTTGTCTCGGCTTCTTTATCTGTAGAATCTTTATCTTCAGCCTCGATCATTTCACCGTTTTCATTTTCATAGATATGCATATCCTCGTCTTCATAGGACCAGTGATATACATAGTAGATTCCATAAATATTTCCGTCCTTATCATAAGAAATATAGGAATAATTCTCGTTATCAGAAGTATTTAATTTAGTGTTTCTAATGTCACTACCATCAGAATTAAAAGAGAATATGTTAATATATCCATCACCGCCATAGGTACTCGCATATACCTTATCTCCGGCATACTGAATTCTGGAAAAATCAGAATCCTTGTCAATATCCAGAAGTTCCATGGCAAATACATAATCCTTGGAATTCTTAGCAGCCTTATCTACAAGGCTTTCCTTATCTCCGCTTTGCTTGCCGCAGCCGGATATAGCGCCTGCAGTAAGCGCCATGGCCAAAAAGCAGGATAAAACTCTTTTTACCATTCCTCTCTTCATTTTCATAATATCTCCTCTCGACTACTTATTTCTGTTTAAGCAATTTTCTTTTTGCTTCAAAATCATATTTTTTATCTGCCAGATAATACGCTATACCTCTGACTGTCCAGGTCTTGTTTCGGTAAGCAATTACTATCATAACAGCTACTATCATAAAAATGGCAACTCTGCATATCATCCGGATCAGCCATAGCCTTCCCAGAATATCCTCCCAGCCTCTTGCAACATTCTCCCAGTAGGGATAAAAAATCGGCTGTGTCCACATACTCCTGATGCCAAAATCAAGGACTACAGATAAAAGTGACATTCCGTCAAATCTTTTGGTATTGTCTACAGAAGAGATATACTTTTCTTCTCTTCCTGAGCTTTCCCTTACAAGCCTTAAAGCAAGGCCGTCAACAGGATCCGGCATTACCACTTCATAGCAGTTTATTCCGCCGCTCTGCATTTTCTGCCCATCTTCAGACACTTCTACTTCGCTGACCCTTCCGCTAAGGATAGTTCCGTATTTGGCAAGAGAATCGTAGGACATATAAACAGTGCTTTTGGAGAGACCCGCAGCCACATTAAAACGTCCCTCTGCTCTTTTTACAACGCCGCAGATATAGTGATTTACGCCACCAATTGTGACACACTCACCGATAATATCGTTTGAGCCAAAGAGCTGCCATGCAAAGTCCTCATCTACAACGATCCTGTCCTTCATCAGATCGTCCGCGCCAAAATATGCTCCCGAAATTATTTCCAATGGATGGAACAGGAAAAAATCACCTCCAACACCTATAGTATCGATGTTTTCAGCTTTTCGGTTTTCATAAATAACTGTGCTGATCCCCTGGGCGCTGTAGCAGCTGTCATAAAGCTTTATTTCCTCAGTCACTAAAGTGCTGTCCTCTACAACATTTTCGCCGTTTTTATTTACAGGAACCGTATCTACTATCCGGTCATTATCATCATCGTCATCCTGCAAAATTCCGGCTTCCTGCATCTTTTTTTCAAGACTGTACTCAAGTTTCTTTATATCATCAGAAGTGATCATCTGATCTTCAGTAAAAAACAGACTGATCTGAGCACATTTCTCGTCCCCCTGCCACCTTTCAGCCGCATGCTGATCAGGAAGCTTTTCGATAAAATGATTACTCAAAGCCATAAAGCCAAGATCCAGAAGTAATAAAGCTGCAACGATAATAAGCGCTATATTTCTTTTTTTATTTGAAAAGAATCTCTTAAAATTCATTACTGGTTTGCAAGCCTCACCTGATCCCCTGGATTTACAGGTTTATTAGAAGTAGTAATAACATATTCATCCCCATTCAGGGCTGCCGTAATGGCTGTGTAGTTGTCGTCAGAGGCAAGAACACTGACTTCAACGTTTGATGTGATATATCTGTTTCCCAATGGGCTGGACTTACTGTTTACCACAAGGAGATACTTGCCGGTAGAGCTGGTCTTTATAGCACTGTTTGGCACAACCATGTCATAATCAACAGATCTCTCTCCTATTGCCAGCGAAATATTCTGTCCGGGAGTTACTTCCCTGCTCTCTATCTTGAAAGTAAGGACCTTTTTACCTGCCGGATCTGTCTTGTCGTTTTTGATTGATGTAAGGGTTGCTTTAAAATCATTACTGAACATCCAGGCATTCTGAGGCTTTGCAGCATCTCCCACCTTGAGCTTCTGGGCCTGGGCGTTGGTTACGGAAAAGCTTGTTGTCATATCTTTTCCATCTATCTGGATAACTGCCACTGTCTCATCCGCTGATACAGATTCCCCTGCAGCCTTTGACAGACTTGATACTATTCCGGCAACCGGTGACTTTATTGAAGCACCAACGGAAGCTTCCTCAAGCTCTTTTATCTTTTCTCTCTGTTTTGCAATCTTGTCCCTTGTATCGCACAAAGATATCTCAGTCTTAATCGAAGTGATGATTTCCGTCTTATCCTTCTCAGCTTCCTCAAGTTCCTTTTTGGCCTTGGTCTCATTTTCTTTTGCCTCAAGGAGCTGCTGATCATAGCTGGTTTTTACCTGACTGGAATAAGTTGATAATTCCTTGGTTTCCCTGCTATTTTCATTCTTTATCTGTTGCCAGTACTTCTTGGCGTCATTTTTCTCTTCTTCAGTCATGGTCTTGCTGTTGTCTATGACTGTTATCTGATAGTCAGCCAGAGCATCCTCATAGCTATAGGTGTCCTTGTTGTAGCTGATCTCATTGGTGTCCCTTGACTGAAGCTTTGTCAGATATTCAGTGGTCTTTGTGGCAGCATCTGCTACAGCCTTTGCAGCATCATATCTGTCATTGGCTTCCTTAAGCTTTATCTGATAAGCATCATAGCTTATAGTTCCGCCGCTTCTTACTCTTGAGATAACATCATCAGGAATATCTCCGGAAAAAAGAGTCTGCTCGTAGGAAAGTTCCATATCATCGAGTTTTTCTCTTGCTGTTTTAAGCTCCTCCGATTCATTATCCTCAAGGTAATAGATTACATCTCCAATATCAACGTGAGATCCCTCTTTTACTGCCACACCGGAAATCTTCCTGGTCTCCTTAACAGTTACGTTATAAGGATCTTCCGCTGTAACAGTGCCTGTTCCTCTTATCTGAGGGCTTATGGAGCCGCTCTGTATTCTCTGGGTTGCAACCTGTGGCAGAGAATAATTCATGATAGTATTGGAAAAGAAAGTAAGAAGAAGCATCACTGACAAAAATGCAATTGCAACATTTTTTATCATGTCCTTTTTATCAACAGGCTTCTTGCCATCCTTCATTAAATTATTTCCGTTACTACCAACTACTTCAATCTCAGTTTCAAATAAATCTGACATCTCCCTTTTACTCCCGTTAAAACAAAAATTTTTTCACCCCTTGATACCACCCTGGTAAGATATTCCCTCCACCAGATAATCCTCCCCATAAAGGAATATCAATAGAGGCGGTACCAGATATATCACAGCCACCGCAAAGGCAAGGCTGATTTCCCCTGCATTGATCTTGGACAAAAATACAGAGAGCGGATGCATATCCGAATCCGGCAAAAGAATCAGCGGCTGCTCTACCATATTCCAATAATCAAAAAATACAAGAATTGCTATAGATGCAATACCACCCTTGCAAAGCGGCATACATACCCTCGAAAAAATGTACCATTCATTGGCTCCGTCTATTGAGGCAGCCTCCATTACCTCTGTGGGTATCCTTCTCATGAACTTGGTAAGAAGATATACCGCAAAGGGCGAAAACATTCCCGGAAGCCATATTGCCCATCTGGTGCCATATATTCCTATTGCCTTTGAAACCAGGAAATTAGGTACAAGAGTTACCTGATATGGCATAAGCATCATTATGATATATGCGAAAAAAATGGCATTTTTAACTCTCGAACTGTATCGTGCAAAGCCATAGGAAGCCAGTGTAGCAATAAGGAGCTGAACAGCAACTATAGGTCCCACATAAATTACTGAGTTCCAAAATTTGAACAGATACTCAGGGCTTTTAAAGAGTACCGTAAAGTACTGGGAGAAGCTTACCATATCAGGAATGAACTTAAGGTTCACAGTCTTTGAAACAAAGACTTTTCCGCCCTCCTTGGTAGTTGCAAAAATGCTCCCGTAATTCGCATTTATCTCAGCTGCCGACATGAAGGAATTGGTTATGGTCAGCACCGTTGGTAAAAGAAATATTGCTGCAAAGACAATAGCTGCAAATGTAACAATGCTGGTCTTTATAATATCTAATCTGTGTTTGCGCCTAAGTAGACGCTCTTTTACTTTTGTCTGCATTCTCATAAATATCAGCCCTCAACATCCCTTCCGAAGAAATTCTCAACTGCATACATGGCATAGACTAGAATTGTAACTACTATGAACATGATGATAGCCGCTGAGGAGAGCTTCTGGTAATCAAGTGAAGCAAAGGTATTATTCATGAAATGCTGCAGCATATATAAGGTTGAGTAAGGATAATCTCCACTCATAAGATAAACCTCCCTGAATACTTTGAAGGAGCTTATAAGTGACATTATCGCTACAAACAAAATTGTGGATGAAAGATATCTCACCTTCACCATCCAGAATATCTGGAATTTATTGGCATTTTCCAGGGCTGCCACCTCTAAAAGATCCTTTGGAATGCTTGCCAGAGCCGCCATAAAAAGAATCATGTTGTAGCCAAGGTTCTTCCATAGAAAAAGCGCCAATATAACTACGCAGGCCTTATCCGACTTAAGGAAATCTATTTTATCGCCGCCAAAAAACATCCTTATGTTATTGATGATACCGTTGTAATGAAACATTACCTGCCAGATAAGTACCACAGAAGCCGTAGGAACCATCAAAGGGCTTAAGAAAAACGTCCTGAAATAGCTCTTAAAGGGAATTCTGGATTCCATAACTGCCGCCAGAAAAAGTGATAACATAACCGCAAGAGGCACCGCCAAAACCGAAAAGATCAGCGTGTTGGATGCTGCCAGTTTAAATGCGGAATTATTCCAAACATTTATATAATTGGTAAGCCCAACAAACTCCTGCTGGATCGGATTGTTAATCAGGGAATAATATATGACCACCCCAAAAGGCGCCACAAAAAACAGAATTACCCCCAAAAATGATGGCAAAAGAAAAAGCCAGGAAATCAGCTTTCTCTTTCTCATGCTATTAAATTTTGCTTTTTTAAATGAATTATTAATTGGTATCCTTGATGACAAATTCAGGTACCTTCCCCAACAAAAAATCGTAATATACAGTGGTAGTGCCATACTGGTCTATAGGCTTTGTCGACTTGATCTCTACGCTGTACTGCTGATCAAAGTAACCCTGATAATCAAACCACTGTCCGTAAAATCCATTCTCGCTGGTATTTGCAAGAATTTCTTCTATCTTATCAATATCTGTGTATTCTTTTTCCTTGCTCTCGATATCCATATCATACAGTTCTGTCTTGTCTATGGCAGAAATATCTATTCCCGGATATCGATTGATGACACTAATACTCTCAATACATTCTACATCCAAAGTGTTCTCGGAATAAATACCATATTTTTTAAGAACTTCAATTGTATTGGTAAAAGACTCATATACATTCATCCTGTATTCAGCATAAGTTGAAATAAAACCATCTGAGTCCTTACGTTCTACAGAATAATCAATCTGACCTATAGGAAGATTATTATTTGCCATTTCAAAGGTGTATTTTTCCAGTATATCTTTTCTGTAGGCATCACTTAGCTCACTGTAAGGCAGCTCTTTTGTATCATTATAGGCTGTAGAAGTTGTATATGAAGCGTTTCTGGTATAAGCATTTTTGTCTGCTTCTCTTATCTCATCGTCAAAGAATACGGCAAAAAAGCCTTTTTTGTATTCCTCTGAATCCACTATGGATGACATAAGCTTTTTATCCACATCGTAAGGAATTGTAATCTTTCTATATACGTCTTTTCCATTAGTCAGCCTGTATCTGATGTTTATGTCACTCCATCCCATATCATAATATTCATTATTTCTGTTGTGCTTTACGTATTCCTTCTGGGCCTTCATGCCAATTTCAGCAAGTTTGGAAAAGCTTGCCACATCAGTTATCTCCATATGCTCATCTGAAATATCCAGATATTCATAATCGATCATATAGGAATAATCGCCGTTTGTTATAGCACAGCTCTTTACCTTAGCAGCATTCGGAATATAGCTGTCATATCCAAGAAGGTCTCCCTTAAAAATCACGAATATAAGAGCAACCACAGCAAGTGCCATCAGTGTCTGCGCTTTGCCAGAAAAAACTTTCTTTATATTGCTGTCAAGAATTGCCTCGATAACACATCCGCATATAACCGTTGAAAGAAGCATTATCGCAAACATCAGGCCAAAGAGCCTGTCATTCCAGGCATAGTCGTAGACTGCATAAACGACATATCCGGCAGCAAGGCCTACAATAACACAGCCTGTTATCTTAACTATCCACCTGAAGGGCCTGTAAACTATAGTCTGTCCTGCGTGTTCTGCTCTTCTGAATCTGCTAAAGATTACCACCAGTATTAAAGCCACAATACCTGTTATAAGAGTATCGACAGTTCCCGGAATAACCGCAGCAAGCGACTTCTTAAAGCCCGCAAAATCCCAATAATATCCTACTTTATCGGTCATATTCTTAAGGTCAAAGAACAGTCCGAACCTGTCGTAGAGAGGTGACGCTATGATTCCGATTTTTTCATTGTAAGCAAAGGTTGCGTAAAAAATCCCTTTAAAACTATACAGTTCAAAACCAAGAACCAAAGAAACAAACATAAAGAACAGAACCACTAAAAGCGCTATAGGAAAGGTTCCACTGAGAAGTATCGCCAAAAGGGTTATGTTATAAACAGTAAAATAAAGGATTATATTTCTTACCATCTCAGCTAGAGCCGTGGCAAGAATAACATCATTGACTCCGCCCATTGCCGCTGCAATTATTAGTGCCAGTGCCTCAATAATTACGTACATAATGATGTATGTGGAAAAAGCCTTGAAATAATTTCTCCAAAGTCTCTGAGCCCTTGTGGTGGGCTGACTCATGTAGAAGTCCAGCTGTTTTTGATCAAACACATAGGCAAATCCCTGAAAAGCAAAAGCAATGGCAATGAAAAATGTGATAACAAAACCAATCTGTTCAAAGCCTAAGACCCTGCCTACAGCATTTAGCTTGTAGTGATGAAGTACCTCTGCCGACTGACTATAGAGCATTGAGTAGTTCACGCTTCTTGATATCAGCATGATCACACCGAGGATGTAATAAACCGCCATCAGAAGGAATCCAATAATGGAAGTCCAAAGGGTCCTTGTGATGTATTTTTTATGATTACCCATTTTCTCACTGAAGGATAAACTTTTTGATGTCATACCCCACTACCTCCGTTTCACTTATAAATATCTCCTCCAGAGAAAGAGGAAGCACCTCAAAGAAGATGGGATTTCCCATCTTAAAGGCTCTCTCAACGTCTTCCCTGTCCCCTCTCATGGTTATGGTATGGAGTCTTCCCCTGGTCTCATGTATAAGAACTTCCATGCCATCTATAGCCTTATCCACATCTTCATCATTCGCAAAGACACACTGAACCTTCTGCATCTTAAGCTTCATGTCAGATAAATCCTCAGAAAGTATCACACCTCCCTGATGAAGAAGACCGATGTGATCACATATATCCTCAAGTTCCCTTAAGTTGTGGGAAGCTATAACCGGTGTCAGACCTCTGTCTGCCATCTCTCCTGCCATAAGACTCTTTACTCCCTGTCTCACCACAGGATCAAGACCATCAAAGGTCTCATCACAAAGAATAAACTTTGTTCCTGCGCAGATTCCAAGGAGAATTGCCACCTGCTTTTTCATGCCCTTGGAAAAAGAGCTTATTCTCCTCTTTACATCAAGTCCAAAGCCGCTGCACAGCTTGTAAAACTTCAGCTTGTCAAATTTCTCATAAACTTCTTCGAAGTAATCTGCCATTTCTTCCGGAGTTGAATTGGGAAGAAAATACTGATCATCCGAAATAAAGAAAATGTCTTTTTTCACATCCGGATTGTCATACACAGGTCTTCCATCCACACAGACTACTCCATCGTCAGGTTTTACTACACCTGAAATGATCCTGAGCAGTGTGCTCTTGCCTGCTCCGTTTGTCCCAACCAGACCGAATACTTCACCATCACGTATTGATAATGAAACATGATTGACTGCCTTTATGTCATCGAAATTCTTGTTAAGTTCCAATAATTCAATCATGCCCTTCCTCCCATATCAAACTTATCACTCTCAATATTCAGATTATTAACTTCGTTTTTTATCTCCTCAAGGATTTCCCCTACCGGAATTCCAATATCTTCGGCCTCCTTAAGAAGTTCAATGATTGCGCAAATAAGTTCCCTCCTCTTATTATCAATCATTGCTGTATTGTTCTTAACAAAGTTTCCCCTGCCTTTTACCGTATAGATGAACCCCTGCCTTTCCAGTTCTGCATAGGCCTTCTGTACAGTATTAGGATTTGTTGACAGCTCAATAGCCAGGCTTCTTACCGACGGCATCTGTTCATCCGCCCTCAGAATCCCCTTTAGTATCTGCAATTTGAAATTTTCGACAATCTGCTCATAAATAGGCCGGCTGTCATGATAATCGATAATATTCATATCCCACCTCTAAGTGTACTACCCATGTTAGTACACTTAGATATTACACTTGTCCTTTGATAAAATCAACCTGTTTTAAAATAAAAAGCTGCAAGCCATCCGCCTTTTCGAATGATTTGCAGCCTAAATACTTCATATTTCTTAGTTCTTAAAGCTATGAACCGGGGCAGGAATGCGTCCTGTACGGTTTACAAAATTATCACAGGAGAACTGGTTTACCGGCATGATAGGTGCATAACCTAACAGACCTCCAAATTCTACTGTTTCGCCAACGCCCTTCCCTATTACAGGTATGAGACGTACTGCTGTAGTCTTCTGATTTATCATTCCAATTGCCATCTCATCAGCGATGATACCTGCAATTGTCGTATCCTTGGTATCTCCAGGAATAGCAATCATATCAAGACCAACCGAGCATACACAGGTCATGGCTTCAAGCTTCTCAAGTGTAAGGGCTCCAGCCTCAACTGCGTTGATCATACCCTGATCCTCACTGACTGGAATAAAGGCTCCGGAGAGACCACCTACATAGGAGGATGCCATAACACCTCCCTTTTTAACCTGATCATTTAAAAGCGCAAGTGCTGCAGTTGTTCCCGGCGCTCCAGCATGCTCTACTCCAATCTCATGGAGAATATCTGCTACAGAGTCACCGATAGCAGGCGTAGGCGCAAGGGAAAGGTCGATGATTCCAAAAGGAACTCCAAGCCTTTGGGATGCTTCTCTTGCCACCAGCTGGCCAACCCTTGTAACCTTAAAGGCAGTTTTCTTTATAGTCTCACAAAGTACCTCAAAACTCTCTCCTCTTACTTTTTCAAGAGCTGTCTTTACTACACCGGGACCACTTACGCCGACATTGATGATCTTATCGGCCTCAGTTACGCCATGGAAAGCTCCGGCCATAAATGGATTATCATCAGGAGCATTACAGAAAATAACAAGCTTAGCACATCCCAAAGAATCATTTTCCTTGGTGGCCTTTGCCGTTTCTTTTACGATGGTTCCCATGAGACGTACCGCATCCATATTTATGCCTGTCTTGGTGGAACCAACATTTATTGAAGAACAAACTACATCTGTTGTAGAAAGAGCCAGTGGAATAGACTCAATAAGCAGCTTATCGGCTGCTGTCATGCCCTTGCTTACAAGAGCGGAATATCCTCCGATGAAGTTAACGCCAACTTCTTTTGCAACCGTATCAAGAGTTTTGGCAATTGAAGCAAAGTCCTCTTTTGTCTTGCAGGCAGCGCCTCCAACAAGTGCTATCGGAGTAACAGATATTCTTTTATTTACAATAGGGACTCCAAATTCTCTTGAAATCTGCTCGCCGGTCTTTACAAGGTCTTTTGCCGCATTATAGATCTTATCATGTATGTTTTTATTTAGTGTATCCAGATCGGAAGAAATACAGTCTAAAAGGCTGATACCCAGGGTAATGGTACGAACGTCAAGGTTCTCCTTCTCAATCATTTCATTAGTTTCAACTACTTCATAAATATTGATCATCTTATTAGCCCCTTCGTCAAGTTCTTACAGCCTGTGCATACTATCAAAGATTTCTTCCTTCTGACATTTGATCACAACACCGATCTCTTTTCCAAGAGCCTCAAGATCATCAGCTACAGTATTGAATTCTTTGGATGTTCCGGACATATCCACGATCATCATCATATTAAAATAACCGCTGACAATTGTCTGGGAGATATCAAGAATATTGATATCGGAATCGGCAAGATAGGTACAAACTTTGGCAATTATGCCTACTGTATCCTTACCCACAACAGTGATGATAGTTTTGTTCATAATTATCCTCCTTGAGAATGTTCTTTCAACAAACTAAGCTTGTTAAAAAAGTATCAGCATATTAAATAAATGTCAATGCCGGAAATGCCAAAAGACTATCTTAAAATTCCAGGACCGGTGAAAGCTTACTCCTGTCCGCTACCATAATGCGGAAATCATTTCCGTGGTATGGGTTATCCCCCATCTCAACCTCTACTCTGACAGTCTCAAAAGCCAATTCCGGAAGGTTATTTTCTTTTGACAGATGTCCTAAAAAGATTCCCTGAATATTATCATGAAGAAGCCTGCAGAGAAGCTCTCCACTCTTTTCATTGGAGAGATGTCCCATATCCCCAAGAATTCGTCTCTTAAGCTGATAAGGGTATGGACCTGTCTGGAGCATACGGACATCGTGATTAGCCTCCAGCAAAAGTGCATCGCAGCCTTTGAGACAGTCCACAGTATAGTCGGTGTAACATCCAAGGTCAGTCGCCACGCCAATTTTCCTGCCGCCACAATATACTCTGTATCCGCAGGGTTCCATTGCATCATGAGAAATTGTCATGGGATTGATTATCATGTCTCCCACAGATACTTCCTTATCCACCTGAACTGGAATGAACTCCGAAAGAATCATCTCGTTCTTTTTATCACTCATCCTGATTCCCTTGATTGTTCCATGTGTGGCATAAATAGGAATCTGGTATTTCTTAAGAATCGTGTGCAGGGCTGCAATATGATCCGTATGTTCATGAGTCACAAAGATTGCATCTATATCCCCAAGGCTAAGGTCAAGTTCACTTAACCCCTCTTCAATCCTCTTCTTACTCACTCCCGCATCGATCAGGATATGTGTATTATCCGATCCCACATAAGTACAATTTCCACTACTACCACTCGCAATACTTGTAAATCTCATTTAATCCTTATTTCACTCCCAACAAAAATATACTGGCATATTATAACAGTTTTCCAAGCAATATGAAATCTCCTGCACATTCTGCTTGCATAGTAGATTTATTGAAATAGAATAGCGCAAAATATTGTGCAAAAGCCCAGATATGCGCAGTTCTCGGACGAGGAAGATGATTTTCAAAATGAAAAAACGAAGAAAAGTCGATTGTTATGAACTACGTGAAATGAGACTTTTCTTCGTTTTTGAATTTAGAAAATCACGACGCAAGCGAAAACCAGCATTCTGGACTCTGTACTATATCCGCGCCCTACTTCCAATATACTTCGATTTTGTCGCCCTCTTTTATGGGCTGCATATAATCCGGTGTAGAGCCATTGAGTGTAGTCACTATAGCCCTGCCGTTTGGCTTGGAAAGATCAAAATCAATAGCATCAAAAATATCTACGAAAATATAATCTGCTTTGCCGTGAAGTGTCACGGATTCATTGTTAACTATTACATGAAGGTCATGGGCTAAGATATTTCTTATGGGAGCAGGTTCCTCTTCATAAGCCCCATCATCCTCCGGAAGGTCATCTAACGAAAGCTGCCCATCTTTTCCCTCTACAAATCTGACATCCTCATCCGAGCTCTCATAGGACTCCTCATTAGCCTGAGATATTTCCATCTCATCAGCATCAGGAAAATCTTTATAATAGTCCATTATAGCTTCTTCCTGATCCTTGAATTCTATCTTGAAATTCTCATAAACAGGAGTGTTGACGTCACCTCTCTCGTTGTTAACGATGATCACAGTATCTTCTGTGATAGTGATATCCATAAGCTCAGCTATCTGTGCCGCTGTGTTGTAATCAAGGACCTTGACCTCATCACCGGGTTTAATGCTGTAAAAACCGGTCTGAGCTTCGCCGTTAACTGTAGCGTATCTGGAAGCCTCCACATTCTTGCCGTTAACATTGACACTAAACTTGGTCTTAAACTCCGGAATGCTCTCGATTGTAGCTTTTCCGGGATTTCCGGCTGTCGAAGGAGTGACATTTATGATATCGTTGGCATGGATCTTGGAGTGGATATCAGCAGGATGCCCATTAAGCTGGATAACAGCGGCCTCACCGGGTTCTCCCCTGGATGTTCTCTCCTTTCCATTAACTGTGTACTTAAGTTCCTGCCCTCTCTTCGGGAAAAGATCTTCATTCGGAAAAGCAACCTGCATGGCCGCATCTACAATCTGAAGCTTGCCATTATCATAGAGCTTAGTCTGAGTTCCGTTAAAGGAAACAAAGATAAAGTTGTTGGCTTCCTCGTAATAGCTAAAGCAGATACCAAGAGGTGTAACTAGAAGTGAATCCTTCTCAATTCCGTTGTTATTAAGGAAAGTAATATCCTTCATAACCTCTTCACCTCGAAGAGCAACTCTCTCCTCAGGAAGATCCATCTCTTTTGCTATAGCCTGTGTATATCCGGGCACGCATCCACCGCCACCGACAACAAATACAGCGCTTACAGGTTTATCACCATTAAGGCGTCTTATCTCTCCTGCAGCCTTTGTAGCCATTTCATCAACCTTGGGCTTAATGATCTTCGCTATTTCCTCGGCAGTTATGCATTTATTAAGGCCCATGATATCAACATAATCAACCTTATCCTCATGGCTTGCCCTGATCTTTATCTCATCTGCTGTATTAAAATCTACCAGACAATTTTTAGCTATTATTTCTGTGATATCGTCTCCGGCAATCGGGAGCATACCATAGGCTGTAATGGAGCCATCATCTGTAACACATATATCTGAGGTTCCTGCTCCAACATCCACCAGAGCAAGATTGAGCATTCTGAATTTATCCGGAATAGCAACCATCATAGCTGCAATAGGCTCCAGTGTAAGATTGGCAACATTAAGACCGGCTCTTTCGCAGGCCTTATAAAGACCATCAACACAGTCATCCGGAAGGAAGGTTGCAATAAGCTCTACACTTACTTTTCCGGCATTATGTCCCTCCAGGTTTGCAATCTGATAGCCATCCAGATAGTAATGCATTACTGAATAGCCAACCAGGTAGAACTTGAGCCCCGAAGTATTTTTTTCTATAAATTCAGCATAGGCTTTCTCAACTGCCGCTGAATCCAGATTATAAATATCCTCATCCGTAATGGTATGGCCATCAGGATATTCATAATCATAACTGACCCTTACTGTCTTAAGGACACGACCCGCTGCAGCAATACAGACATCCGTCAGATGAATATCCGTCTGCTGTTCCAGATTATCCTTTACAATGCGGATGGTCATGGCAACTTTTCCGATGTCATGAATCTGTCCATCCAGCATGGCTCTCGTCTGGTGAGTCTCAATTGACTGGGCAATTACATTAAACTGTCCATCATTCATGTAGCCCACAGTTCCAACAACACTTCTGGTTCCAATATCCAGACCAAAAACTACCTTTTGCTGCGCTTGCTCCAAACTAGGCATCTTTTCTCCACTCCCCAATTTTGTCATCTATATCTTTTGCGGCCCTATTAAGATCGCCGCTGTTGTCTATAACAAAGCTGCAGTGTTCTCTAAATGTAGTATCATCAAGCTGCTTACCAAGGATATCCGTTATCTTCTCATCCGAATATCCCCGGGAATTCTTAAGTCTTTCTCTTCTTACCTCCTCCGAGGCGTAGACATACCATAACTCGTCAGCAATTTCATCATATCCGTTCTCTATAAGAAGCGCTGCCTCGACGAAAACAAAGTCATAACGTCCTAAAGCCCGCTCCTTATCTATAATATTAATAATAAAGGTATTTACCGCAGGATGCAAAATATTATTAACTTTTTTTAGAAGATTTTTGTCATTAAAAATAGCTGATGCCATTTTCGCCTTATCAATCTCACCGTCCTCGGAAAGTATTTCTTTACCAAAAAGCTCCACAAGTTCATCGTAGGCCGGATATCCCTTCTTCTTGATGTCATTGGCCACATCATCAGAAAAGATGACCAGGCAGTTGTAATGCTGCTTGATATATCCCAGAACTGTGCTCTTTCCTGCACCGATTCCGCCGGTTATGCCTATGATATTTGTTCTGCCTCTCTCTAACATGTAACCTTACTTCCCTCAGAAATCTCTTATAATTACTTTGCTTCGTACCAGTCACTTCCCACATGGCATTCCGCCTCGAGCGGAACTGCAAGCCTAGCTGCGTTCTCCATTTCCCTTGTCAAAAGAGCTGTGACTTTGTCCACTTCAGCAGGATCTGTCTCAATTACCAGTTCATCATGGATCTGAAGGATAAGCCTCGATCTCAGATTTTCTCTCTTTATGGCAAAAAAGACATTTATCATGGCAATCTTCATAATATCAGCAGCAGTTCCCTGAATAGGAGCATTCATGGCCACACGTTCACCAAACTGCCTGAGATTAAAGTTTCCAGCCTTAAGTTCCGGTATGGGACGTCTTCTGCCGTACATTGTAACGCTATAGCCCTTTTCTTTGGCATCTGAGATAACCTTTTCCTGATAAGCCCTTACTCCCGGATAAGTCTCAAAGTACTTTTCCATGTAGTCCCTGGCTTCTCCGACAGAGATGGAAAGATCCTGGGAAAGGCCAAAGGAACTGATGCCATATACAATGCCGAAATTTACAGCCTTGGCATTTCTCCTTTGCAGGGATGTCACTTCATCAAAGGGTACATGAAATACCTTCGAAGCAGTTATTCTGTGAATGTCTTCTCCTTCGTGATAGGCATCGATAAGTCCCTGATCTCCGGACATATGAGCCAGTATACGCAGCTCAATCTGAGAGTAGTCCGCATCTGCGAAAACATAACCTTCCCTTGGAACAAAGACCTTTCTGATAAGCCTTCCAAGTTCTGTTCTCATGGGAATATTCTGAAGGTTAGGCTCAGTTGAACTTATCCTGCCGGTGGCAGTAATGGTCTGGTTAAAGCTTGTATGTATCCTGCCATCAGCTTCAATGAACTCAGCCAGTCCATCAGCATAGGTGGATTTTAGTTTTGCAAGGCCTCTGTACTCAAGGATATCCGCAACAATACTATGCTCAGGAGCCAGCTTTTCAAGAACATCGGCCGCAGTTGAATAGCCGGATTTTGTCTTCTTTTCAGCCGGAAGTCCAAGTTTTTCAAAGAGTATCTCTCCGAGCTGCTTGGGAGAATTTATGTTAAACTCGCAGCCCGCAGCCTCATATATGGTCTTTTCAAGTTCAGTGATCCTTGTGGCAAGCTTATCTCCATAGGCCTTAAGCTCATCATTTTTCGCAATAATGCCCTCTTTTTCCATAGCAAAAAGAATATAGGAAAGAGGCATTTCCATGTTGTAAAAAAGACTGAGCATGTTTGTCTTTGCAAGTTTCTTGAATATAAGTGGTGCTGACAAAAGACAGATGTAGGATATCTTCCCTGCATATTCCGCCACTTTTTTCTCGTCAGCTTCTTTTAAAGAGTTCTTTCCAAAAAGATCTGTCCTTTTCTCAAGGGTGAGCTTGCAGTACTCCTTAGCCACATCAGAGGGTTCATAATCATTCTTAATAGGGTTAAGAAGATATGCTCCGATAAGAACATCAATAAGTCTTGGGGATGCTGCAGTAGTAATACTATCTGATGCATCATCTTCGTAACCGGAAGTCCTTATCTTTATCTCAAAGGGTTCAAAAATCTTATAGCTCTGCTTGGCGTCAAATGTTACCAGAGATACTTTCTCACTAAGGTCTGACAACTTTTTGCCCAGATAATCTGCTGTTATAAAATTCTCTGCCTTTATGAATACCGCTTCGCTTTCATCAAAACAAAGTGAGACTCCCAGAACTTCTTTCTCTTTGCCATGGGAATCCTTTGAAGGATTATCAAACAGCACATAAAAAGCAACGTAATTGTCATTCTTTTTGGCGCCATAGGAAAGAGCTTTGGCAAAAATATCCTCCACCTCATTAAGATCCGAAGTAGATCGTATGCGGCAATTAAATATCGGCGCAGATTTTCCTTCAGAACCGCCGGAAACTGAAGCGAGCTTATTTTGAAGTGCCTCTATAAGAGCATCTGACTTTGGCACAGACAGGCTTCCTTCTTCAACGGTCACACCAAGCTCCAGAAGAACCTCTGTCCAAAGCTTTTCAAAGTTTTGAACCTGCTCCTTAATAAGCGAAAGTTCCTCGTCACCATGAACAACTTCCACCCTCTCAAAATCACCTGTCTTAAGATCACTTAAGATTTTGAACAACGCTCCATAGACACCACCAAGATGACTTCCGCTCTCGTCCGTAAAATCAGGTATTGCGTAAAATGCGTCTCGTACAAGACTATTTATATCTATTATCAATCTGTTGTCTGCCATAATTCTCCAGTTCTCATATACCCAATGAAAAAGCTAAAACTACCGTAACCACAAGAAGAGCCAGCACCAAAAGTTCCAACATCAGCCCCGAAAAAGAAATGTAACGTCTGAACCTGAGCTTCTTCCTTGCCTTCCCCAGTATCCCATCCAATTCATTTTTTAAGTTAAAGTTGTTGCCATCCTCAAGTCTCTGCATACCAACCTTAACAAGGAACTGAATGGTAAGCTCTTCCTTGCATTCCGGACATTTATCTATGTGATTTAAGAAATCAGAAAGTCCCTGATTGTCCAGTTCATCATCCAAAAACAGCGGGATCATTCTGTCTGCATCTTTACAATTCATATCCGCCTGGCACCCTCAACATATTGTATGTGTAAACTAAAGCTGAGCATATAATTCTACAACATATAGAATACAACAAAACCAGCAAAAATAAAAGAGGCTGTAGTACCTTAGCGGCATACAACCTCATTATCGTGCATCAAGTTCTCACGAAATGCGCAGCTTAGTGCGCATTTCTGCCTGAACAGTAACTCATTATCAACAATCAAAAATCATGTGTCATATTCGATAGTCATGCTAACATCATCTCCGACAATCGATATTTCAACATCCTTGGCTATCTTACTGAGAATCGATCTCTCCAGCTCATTCTTGGCTTCCTGCACGAACTCATTGTTTTCATCCATGCCATTAACACTAGAGATGTAATTACTCATCCTCCAGGTTTCTACAGAAGTTGCTGCAAGCGATGTAGGATCAACCAGACCCATCATGCCAATTCTTGATTCTCTTGCACTTCTCTCATCCTTAGGCAAAAGAGCCAATTCAAAAACTTCACGGATCTTGCCGATAACGCCTTTTGCTGCAGCATTTTCTTTTGAAGTAGAAATCTCCATCAATTCTTTTCGCTTCTTGGCAAACATAATGGTGTTTGTATTAAGATGAAGCTTACAGCAGCCATCTTCCTTTTCAACAAAGAACTCTGCATCCATGTCACCTGTAATGGAACGGATAAGGTTCATTGTCTCCTCTGCAAGAAGTCTGACTCTAAGAGCTGCCTTAGGTGAAAGGTCAGATACAAAACTCTCTACCAACGCCAGTGCCTTGTCAGTACTATCCTCATTCCTGTTGATTACGATTGTCTCAGATTTCATCCAATTGCCCCCTCGTGTTCATAATATAACAATATTATAAACCAAAAAGCGGCAATTATAAATCCTTAGATTTTCTCTGAACAAGTTCTACTGATATTTCCTGAAGCTTGCTGTCAGTAAGAATGTACTTTTTCTTGAACCATACAATTGCAAAGATAAGTCCGACAATAGGGATAATTGTCATAGTCATTCTAAGTCCCATCTTCTGTGCAGTCTCAACTCCAAGAGAATAATCAATCTCTGTAGCAGTCTCGGCTGTGTCGTTTGAAAGAGCCAGAATCTGAAGAGCAAGCGCTGCAATAAAAGCAGAAACACCGGATGCAAGCTTTACAACAAAGGTCTGCATTGAGAAAATAACTGACTCGTCGCGGCGACCATTCTTAAGCTCTCCATAGTCAACTGTATTAGCAAGAAAGACTGTTGTAATAACTGCCAGCATTCCGTTAGCTGCAAAGATAAAGAATCCCGGAATGAACAGAAGGTAAACATTGTTCATTGCTGTTGAAGCAAGAATAAGCAGTGTAATATATCCAACAATTGCCATTCCCATGCTGATGAAATAGATCTTTATTGAAGTAAAGAATCTTCTAAGGAGCGGATAAAGAATCATCATTGCAAGGATCTGGATACCACCACCGAAAGTAGAAAACAGGGTGTAATCTCCTCTCCAGCCAGCTCCACCAAAATCATATTTAAAGAAATAAATTACAAGATTAGATGTGATATAAATTGAGCAGTTAACAATTACAATTGCTACAACAACTGACATAGCCTGATCGTTCTGGATAAGAGCCTTGAACATCTCCCCAATGGAAGCAGTCTTCATATCAACTGTAGATTTCTCTTTTACATTGATACAGCAGATAACTGTAAAGAGAACAAATAAAATTGCTACTGCAATTGAAAAGTATGAGAAACCAATTCTCTCAACTTCACGGTCAGAAATACCTGCTCCTCCAAACATATGACCAAGAGCAGAAACACTCATTACAGTGATGATTGTAATGACAGCTGAGCCAACACCTGCACAGGAACGGGCAAGAGTTGTAAGACCTTCTCTCTCTTTTCCTCCCTCAGTAAAAGCAGGAATCATTGACCAGTAGGGGATGTCCATCATGGTGTAAGTAACACCCCATACAATATATGTAACTGCTGCGTAAGCTACAAGACCACTTCCGGAAAGTGCCGGAGGTGCTGAAAACATCAGATAAAGAACTATGGCATTTGTTACTGTTCCAATAAGCAGCCAGGGACGGAATTTGCCCCATCTTGTCTTTGTCTTAGCAACTATTGCACCCATGACAGGATCATTGAATGCGTCAAACACACGGGCAACCATAAGGATTACACCCATAGCTGCGGCACTAACTCCAAGAATATCCTGGAAATAATATAGTACATAAGATGCAGAAAGCATGTAAACCATGTCCTTACCTACAGCACCAAGACCATAGGAAGCTTTTGCTGCTCCTGAAAGTTTCATTTTCTTTTCCATTAAACTCTTCCCTCCCTGAGACCCATAGCAATCTCAACTACTTTTTTGGCACCATCATAAATGCCCATGATTTTATTAAGAATAATGCTTTCACACATTTCATCCAAAAGCTGTGTCTCCAGGAACTGATCCAGCATCTGGACTGTATGAGGAATATCTCTGCACTCCAATGTTCCATCTCCTATTTCAGCGGAGTGGATAGCTCCCCACATCTCATGTTTACCGACTCTCTTGATAAAGAGCTTAGGAATCGGATAAAATGCAAGTTCGCTTGGCTTAGTCACCAGAACATCTGCACTTCTCATAAGAATGTTGGTTGTATAAACCGCCTCGAAAATATCCTTATGGAAGAAGCCGTGGATTCCGCCAATCTCTTCATTGGGATCAAGAGCCTTCTGTGCAAAAGAGAGTGTATCCTCCCAGTTATCCATGTGGTCAGTCTTAAGAGCTGCCATCTCGGGTATCTCAGAATTAAGCTGATCCCAAACATTTCTATAATCACCCACATTTACATAAAGCATAGCTTTGCCTTTTTTGATGTATGGGATAAGGTGCTTTATTATCTCTGCAAAGATTTCCTTCTGAGCTCCTGCTCCGCCGATCGTAAGAAGGAATCTCATGGGCTTTCCATTTTTCTTTCTATCAAGCCTTGCCTTGCAGTCAGCTTCTATGTTGCTAACAAGCTCATAGTCAATATAGTGGCCTGTATAAACAAGGTCCTGCTGCGGCATCGGATTGCATACATTCTTCTTGTTCATTCCGTTAAGGATTCGATAGCCCATATATGCATTCTTACACTGAATAGTGTGAACACTTCCCTCTGAAAGATGGAGGGCCATTGGCCAGTTGTCAGGAATCGCATTGACTACATATTTCATTCCTGCATGGATTGCTGCCTGAGCAGGCCAAACATGAGTTGCAATAACAGGGATATCCTTAGGCACATTTTTGTATACAGGAGCCATAAGTTCAGCATTCTTCTGATCCTTGGCATTATAAGAAAGAGCCCTGAATCCCTCGTAGTTTGTCGGTTCCCATACAAGCTTATTGAATATCGGATTCTTGGAAAGCCTTGACCCAAGGGAATAAAGATCATTCTGATGGCTGATGACCTTTGTACAGGTGGTCTCCTGATATGAATTAAGATCCATCCAGTAAGGTGTATATCCTAAATGTTTAGCATAAGATGCCATTGCCATAGATATTCTGTAATGGCCAAAGCCCATTCTGATGTTTCCGACAATAATACCCTTGGACCTGTCCATTTCCCCCTGTGAAATCGCAGTCTTAGTTGAAATCTCAACATTCTTTACACCAAGAATAGGACCAATTACCTTATTATCAGTTATGTTTACCTTGTAGTCTGCCGCAGAATCATCACCAAATTTCTTGATATAGCTCTTCTTAGACTTAATCGCGCTTTTATAATCTTTGTCACTAACTCTGTTTCCAAAAATCACTTTTGATTTCTCAGTCATAGCCTCTTCCATTCTGCCAGCATTTTCACTCTGGCCATAATAAAAAATATCGCAGGAAACGAAAATAACGCTTTGGGTTTCCACAATGGAATAATACCACTTTGCCCGTAAAATAAGCAAGAAACGCTTTTTACAAATTTCGTTTCCTGCTTTTGTGCAATTTTACTTTTATTATTTTTTATACGACGGCTACAATTGAAATTGCTCTCTTCTTTGAGAGATCAACGTACTCGTTTCCGCACTTTACAACCGGTTTGGAAAGATATGTAGGATTTATGAAGATTATTTCCCCGGTCTGACCGGTACTAAGCATAACCCTGTTGGCTATAAAAGTATTAACAATATTGGTGAGGAAAGTCATGATGACATTGGGATCATACTTCTGAAGACCGCTGTTTTCAAACTGCTCAATTACCGTAAACGGGCAGATTGAATTCCTGTACAGCCTCTTTGAAGTCATTTCATCGTAGACATTTGCCACTGTCACAATGGATGAAATATGGTCTATCTGTTCATTTTTTAAATGCAAAGGATAGCCGGAACCATCCCTTAATTCATGATGCATCAGGATACAGCTTTTGATATGAGAATCAATATCTTTTCCCTTTACAAGCTCATAACCTTTGACTACATGCTCCCGCATGACTTTCTGTTCGTATTCAGTAAGTGGAGTTGTTTTATTGATAAGTTCAGAGGGTATAAGCATTTTGCCGATATCGTGAAGGAGTCCTCCTGCCGTGGCAAGCCTGACATCCTCCTCAGGAAGTCTTAGCCAGGTCGCAAGAGTATTACTTATAAGAGACACATTCAGACTGTGCATATAAACAGCATCACTGTTATCCCTGAGGTTATGAAGCATGTCAAAAATACCGGCTGTGCCTCCCGCTTCTACAAATAAGTGGTACACCGGCTCTGTAAGTTTTTCCACATCAAGCTGCATGGAATCATTGGCGATCATTCTGAAGGCTTCTTCGAGTTTTTCGGCATTTTCCTCGATGTGCTGTTTAAAGCGTATGAACCCTTCAGAATTACGAAGTTTTTCTGCATAGGAAAGTTCAGATAAAGGCTTTTCTTCTTTCTTCTCAACAACCTTTTTCTTATCCTCGACAAAAATATTATAAAGAGAATAAGCCTTGATTCTTGCAATATCCTTATCATCCAGAACTGTTCCTTTTGTAAGGACCAGTCTGTCATCTACAGTGTAGATATTTTCCGATACCACAAACCCAGGCTCGAGCTTGTCCACAGAAACCAGCTTCATGTTTTTTCCTCAGATAAACAAGAGTAAAAATCTCGTGAAAGTTTACACTTCTAGTATAGCAAAAAATAAGCATTCGCAACAGTTTGATGATGAAATTTTGACGATATGCCGTTATTAAGAAAAAACAGGCGTTGTATAAGCTTCTAAAAAAGCATGAGTTCTTGGATAAAATTACAGAAATCCGCACTTGCTGCGGGTTTCGTGAGAACATGATTCAAGAGTCAACCAAGCCCTGCGACGTTAGTCGCCTTCAAATGGCTTGGTTGATACATTCTTGGATTTTATATCCAA
>JAFPVA010000269.1 GCA_017413105.1 Butyrivibrio sp.
AATTGCTGGTAAAAAGGAAAATATCAGCTTCATGCATCAGTTCAAGCACTTCTGTCGGTGTTTTTCCCCCAAGAAGTCTTACTCGATCTGATAATCCGTATTTTTCAATAAGTTTATTAAGCCCATCCTTCCTGTTGCCATCTCCTGCGATATCAAGATAGAAATCATAGCCTCTTTCTGTCAAAAGCTTCGCAGCTTCAACAGCAAATTCAGGATGCTTTAAATCAATAAGCCTTCCGGCCCACAACAGCTTCAGTTTCCTTGTATCACTCACTGCAGCTCTATACATATCATCTGATATTTCACGTTTCTTCTCTGACTCTGCTTTCCCACTCCCTGCATTTGGAAAATATCCCCATTTAAGCATTTTCCCGGGATAGCTGTGAATAAGAGCAAAATCAGATGCCACATAAGCTCCGGCGCATAACAAATAAACCGGCATCTTTCTATACCTTATGTGTTCCTTGTATTTGCGCATAAGGCCTCTGGGACTTATAAACTTCCATTGCCCTTCTCTGTATATGCGCTCACTTACTCTAAAAGATAGTTTTCCGGAGGACAGCCTTTCTTCCTCAAGATCAGAAGTAAGTCCCTCAGTCCAGCCAAAAATAGTTACATCACTATTTATAATAAGCGTCCTGCAAGCAGCCTCATCTTCATAAAATAATGAAACAAAGGGATATGCCCCGACATCTACAGCCCATCCCATCTCCACTCTTTTTTGTTCCATTGGCATGGTCTGAATGAAATGAAACTCAACCTCCGGTATCCCGGCCATTTCCCTGCAGAAAGGCAGCTGATGGTGATTTATATAATTTGAGACAAAGGTAACAATCATTTCAACCTCTTGTTATTTCAGTGTAGATTTCAATTAGCCTCCTATAATTCTTATCAGGATCATGTGTTATCAAAGCGCGCTTTCTGGCATTATCTCCAAATACCCCGGCAATAACCGGTTCATCCCATATCTGAAGGATAGCGTCAGATAGCCCTTCAACATCTGCCCTTTTAAACAGTACGCCTTCCTTGTTTTCTGTTATAAGGCTTTCTATTCCCCCAACTTTCGCAGCCACAACAGGCATTCCAAGGAGCATTGCCTCACACATACTGTTAGGTGAATTCTCTACGATGGATGGGCAGACAAAAACACTGCTCTTTAAGAATCTTTCTTTCATCTCCTCGTCGCTTAAGGTTCCGAGCATTGTGACATTTTTCTTAAGCTTATATTTAAAAAGAAGGCTCTTTAAATACTTTCCATAGGCACTTGCCCGCATAAAATACGGATACTTGCTGTCGCCCTTTCCAATAATATTATTACCGGCCACATAAAGCTGAGTATCAGGATATTTCTCCAAGAGTCTTGGCATCGCCTCTATCATGAAATGAAATCCCTTCAGAGGGTAATCTCCTTGGGAAAGAAATATGGAGTGTGGTTCTATCCTGGATTCATCCCATTTTCCCTGATAAAAGCATGGCCTCATGGTCTCATTCATGGCAAAATATCTTGCCTCGGGATTTATCTTGGAGGTAACCTCCCTGTCAAAGGCAGTTCTTCCAGTGATATTTCCGGTCAAAAGAATTGCCTCCCTCTCATGTTCAGCTCTTATCTTATATTTCTCCTGCTGTTGCACAATACTGTCATTTTTAAGTCTGTCCCTAAAGGTTGTGCTCTGCTGTATCTCCAAAGGCAGTTCTGCCATATACTCTCTTGCAATCTCACAGCAAAGCCCCTGAATACCTAAAAGTGTCCTCTCCGGATTTCCAAAAGCCCTTAGCATTGCGAGCGAATGTGGAAATTCCGCACCAAAAATATGAAGAAGGTCAGGCTTAAAATCATCCAGGATAACATGAAATCTGTTTTCAACCGTTCCATCATATATTTCCGGATGTTCGAGGTCTTCATTAAAGCCATAATAGGTGATATCATCAATCACCTCACTCCCCGACGCTATATCTCCCTGGGCAGGGAAGCAGATTCCAAGCTCTATTTTATTGTCCTGATCCTCACCTTTTGAAATACGTTCAAGGCATCCGGTAAGCCATCCCTCCCTTACGGAGTATGGTAGATCATGGGCCTTGGCATAGGCGGGAAGCATAATATTACAAAGCCATAAAACTCTCAAATCACTTCTCCTTCTTACCGCTCTTTAAGCGATAAATTGCACTTCTTAGCGAATTATACGCACCAGCCGTTATTTTATTGGAAGCCAGGGCAGTCCTAAGCCAGGCAAAGGTAATAAATCTGATAAAGTCATATTTCCTTACCTTTGAAGCAGGCAGATACATATTGATGATCTCTTTTCTCTCCCTCTCAGAAATTTTCTTATTCTGATCAGAAAAGCCACCACCTTCATAGTTGGCTATAAGTATATGCATATACTGGGTCTCAGCCTTCTCCTTATAAAAGCATCTTAGAAACTGCTCATAATCTGCTCTGACCTTATATTTCAGATCAAAAGGATTCTTGTAGATAAGCCTCTCATCGTAAAAACAAGCCTGATGTGAGGGTACATTTCTATAGCAGGCGAAATCATCAATCTTTGGATTAGATGACACCCTGTTGCCGGTTATACTGTCAAAAATATCGCCATAGAAAATGGTCGGCAGGGTAGTTCCTTCCCTGTCAATTCTCATTTTTATAAAGTTATGGATCTTTGAAAGAACATCCTTACCGGCAAAAGTATCCCCACAGTTCAAAAAGAACACATACGACGGACTTTCTCCGGCCTTTAGAAGTTTAGCCTCATCTTTTTTTGCTCTCTCCGAAGTTATCATACTGCTAAGGCATGCTGTAGCTATATTCATGGCATGATAAATACCATTGTCGCAGCTTTCCATGAGAGTTATAGTCTTTTCCTCAGTACTCCCAACTTCCCCAATATCATAATTCTGCTTCAGTTTATCTATTGAACCGTCCGTTGACATTCCATCCTTTATAAAGATCCTATAATCCTTATAGGTCTGCATAAGGACGCTTTCCAACGTATCAAATAGCTTGTTTCCCGCATTATATGACACAATTATTATCGTAAAAAAGGGCTTCTTCATAACTAGTAATATCCTCTCTCAGATAATGTAAGTGGCAGATCATGGAACAAAAACGTCTGATATGGTAATATCCTGACTCCGTCATTTGCCGCGCCTCTCATATAGAGGGCAAAATATCCTATCCCAAATAAAAGTGTAGCAACTATTGCCACCTGTCTTTTCCTTACATCCTTCATTCTTACTATGAGATTAGGTACAAACAGTATATGTGTAACTGTCAGATAGTAGCCAATTCTTGAAATGATGGGCAAAAAAGATCCAAATACATAAAGTACCAGCGCCATAAGATTACAGATAAAAAAGAATTCCATGGCCCTGTCGCCTTCTATCTCCTCTTTATACAACCAGATAGCAAAGCCCAGTACGATGGCACATCGAAGTATCGTAGCATAGCTTGTCCCTCCCTCAAGATACTCTGTATCTTTATAGGACGGATAGAGGAATATGACTATCTTAAGATAGATGTTCTTTAAAAAGAGACAGGAAACACCGCCTGCAAACAAAAGACCATACATCCATCTCTTCCACTTAAGCTGCGCCAAAAAGTACAATACAAGGATTACAAGAAGAGATTTATGAAAAAGTGATCCCAAAAGCACCAACAGGATAAATCTTGGCCAGTCTTTCTTTATAACAAATGTTACTGAATAAAGAGCCATCGACAGCGCCAGATAATACCTAACTGTACTAAGCGACTGAAAATACAGTCCCAAGAGCATAAATAAAACAAAACTTAATGTAAACCACCGGCTCTGGTCATATATTCCTTTCATAAAAAAATAAATTGTAGCAAAGGAAAATATGGCAAACACCAGCAGATAATTCTCGAATCCACAAAGATAATAAACTGCATAAGATAACGCATTAAATCCTATTTCTGTTGGAACATAGGCCCTGCTGAATACCAGATGCATAAACTCGACATATTTAAGATAATCATTGCCAACATTTAATCTAAGCGCGGATACAGCAAATAAAAGGCAGAATATAAAAAGACAGGAAACTCTGTTTACCAGCTGCTGCCTTGTCACCCCCTGATTCATCAGTGGCATTTTTTCTTCTCTGACCAGCAGCGCCAGCATTGCCACAGCTGCCGTAAGTGTCAAATAAACTGCCATATTACTGCCCCTTTGTATCTATACTCTTCCCGTGCCTGATTCCTTTAAAAAGTATGCCAAGGCTTTTTAAAAATCCATATTCCCGGCACATCTCTTTTCTATTCTTAAACAAAAATCTAAAGCCCCAGATTTTGGCCATTTTTCCATACAGAAAATGATACAGCACTCCCCTGTCAAAATAGAATTTCTCTGTATAGCCCTTAAACCAGGTGGACTCTCCTTTTGTCTCATGGCCAATGACCACATTGGTCCTGTATATAGCCAGTCCTTTACCCAGACAATCATGCAGAAAAAGACTGTCCTCTCCGTTCATGTAGGTGGCTCCTCCGCCAAACAATAGAGAATACTTAACACCTGACTCCAGTAATTTTTTCCTTCTGGCGCAAATAGCATAAGCAGGATATCTTCCGTAGTTGTACCATGAAACCTTTGCAAAATCAGTATTCCAGTAGGTTTCTCTGCCCTCCTGAGCCTTTACATTAAAGAGAAGAATATCAGCCTCAGGATGAGCGTCAAATTCTTTTATTACCAGTTCAGGATAACCGGTATCATAAACAATGTCGTCATCCCCAAACTGGATGAATTCCGCATCCTCAATGGAATTCTCAAGAGCTGTATTTCTGGAAAGCCCCACTCCCTTATCAAAACTATATATTTCCTTTATGTTTAAGTCCCCGTACTTCTTGTCTTCAATACAGGGCTCTTCGATCCCAAGCTTTTCTTTTGCCTCCGCTGATAATAGCTGGTCAACTATCACAGCATCCGTCTGGAGATTCATTTTCTCCACCAGCACCGCCGGATCCTTATCTACAGCAGAGACTAAAATCTGAAGCCATTTTGTCTTCATGCCTTTTCCCTTTTTAACCCGTAATATCTGTATAAAAATTTCCCGGAAGCCCTGGTGAGCACTATTCCAAGCACAGGACAATCGTGCTTTTTAAGCTGTGCTATAACATGCTCCGTCATGGCACCTCTTCTTTTCCCATAGGGCACGCAGAGAATAACTCCGTCACAGGTTCCGATTTTCCTGTAGTTATCCAGGACACTGCCGGGAACAGCCATGGGAATCAGCTTTGTTCCTGAGCTGGCTATTGTCTTACCAAGAGCTTCTTTTAAGTTCTCAGTATCTTTTTCAGAAGCCTCTGCATTATCGACACTATCAGCAGAAATAACCACAACTTCTCCGGCCCCATTAATTATTTTGTCATAAGCTGCAATAAGCTCATTTTTAAAGAAATGGTCTGGTTTATCAACAAGAACTCCAAGAACCGGCAGATTGTATCTCTTTTCACAATCCTCAGGAATATAGGCTGCGTCATCTGTCGCATCTAAAAGAAGAAGAAAAAGAATGGTTAATACTACTGCGCACAGTGCTCCAAAAATCGCAGCTACAAAAGTCCTGTCGGTATATGTGTCAAGACTTGCCTTTTCCATGCTCAGTCTCTTTATTGAGTCAAAAGCATCGTTTGTATCACCGTATTTTTCGAGCGAACTCACGCAGGCGCCAAGAATTGCATCAGCCATATCCTTATCATGTTCTGTAACCGTCAGTGCCATTACCCTAACATCTGAAGGAATATCAAGGTTTATGGCTGCAAGAAGATTTTCCTTTGTAATAACAGACTCTTCACCGGCTAAAACCACACCGCCGTCATCAATAACCCTTATTCCATCCTCTGACAGTTTGTCAATTATAGGATTTAAGACCGCATCTGTTGCCTTGAGCTGGTTATTCCAGGTATAGGCATTATAATAGTCCACCAGAGTGCCTGTGTTTTCGTCATAGGCAAAGTTTATATACAGACTCGCCTTAGCACTATAGGTCTTTGCCGGCCCAAAAGTCACAGTAACCAGAGTATATATTCCTCCAAAGATAAGCACTCCAACTAAAGCTGCCAACGGAAGAATCCATATTTTCCCCAATAACCTCAGATAGAAGCTTCGTAGATTAACCGCTTCCTCCATGTGTCCCTTGCTGCTTCTTTCCATACCCTTCTCCGTAAAAAAGATCCTTACATACTCTTCTTGGCTGTTATCTGGTTCTCCTCAACACCCTCTGTACTGTCAGGTGTAAATAATATCTTAAGCGTAAGGAGCATTAGCTTGATATCAAGCCAAATTGAATAGTTTTCAATATATGTCAAATCAAGTTTTAATTTATCGTAAGGAGTGGTGTTATACTTGCCATAAACCTGTGCATATCCTGCAAGTCCTGCCTTAACCTTCATACGAAAAGCAAACTCCGGCATCTCTTCCAGATATTGTTCAATGATCTCCGGTCTTTCAGGTCTAGGTCCAATAAATGTCATATCTCCGAGAAGAATGTTAAAAAGCTGCGGAAGCTCATCAATCCTGCACTTTCTGATGAACTTGCCAATAGGAGTTATCCTGGAATCATTTTTTGAAGCCAGTCTGGCAACGCCGTCCTTCTCAGCATCCACCCGCATGCTCCTGAATTTCATAATCTTAAACTGCTTTCTACCTATGGTGCATCTAACCTGTTTGTACAATACAGGGCCATGGTCATATAGTTTTATGGCAATTGCAGTAATAAGCATTATCGGAGATGTAAGGATGATAAGCAAAAGAGAGAGAATAATATCTATAAGTCTCTTGATGGCCCTCTTTTCTATCTTAATGGCGTATTCCCTTACCAGCAGGACCGGTGTATCAAACAGATGAAGCTCTGCCGCTCCTTTTAAAAGAACATCCGTTATCTTTGGCATGACATAAATTCTTATGTTTCTGCCATAACAGTACTTGACCAGACCATTTCTGAACTCGCTGGGAACATCCCATATAATTACTCCGTCATAATCTCCCAGACACTCCTGTCTGACTTTTTCTATTCCCTCTGAGATATTGACAGTCCTTGCAATATGATACTTATCTTTTCTGGAATTAAACTTATTTATTATATCCTCGACGGAATAAGCCCCACTTATAAGAAGCAGTTCTCTCGGCTTGAAGATTGCAGTATAGATTGCATTTGTAATGTGAGCCCAAAGGAAGGATATTACCAGCTGAATGGCCAGAACCTCAGCAATAGGCGCTACAGGAACAAGCCAGTTTCTCAACAGTGAAATCTGAAAATAAGAGATCACATTTGCCATAATAAGGGCAAATATCTGTGAAAAGAACACTTCCATGGACTTAAGATAACCGATCTTGAGTCCACCGTACGTGTTTGAGAAAAACAAAAGCAGAATAAAGTAAATAGCCAGTATCAGCAAATGTCCACGAAAATACAGCTTAAGACCATTACCAAGATAATATCCGTCCTGGCTGATACGCTCAGCAGATACCATTGGATAATAGGTCCTAAACCAGAAAAATGCATACACAGCAGTGTGCATCAATAATCCTATGAACCCCAGCAGTAAAACCAAAATTCTTTTTACTGACTCAACATGTTTCATATCGATTCCCCTTTAACAAAACTTTACTATTAACATCAGAAACTCATAGTCTTCTGAATGTAGCAAAAAAAGCCCATCCCACAAAATAAAACATCGACTCAGGCACTGACAGATCAGCTATATTCCTGTAGAGGAACCATATCCTCTCAAGTGCCACAATTTTGTTGGAAGACAAGGACTTCTTTGGTCTTCTGTAGATCGCAAGATTTTCATTAAGCCCGTAGGCTATATAGCCGCTTTTTAAGATACGCCACCAGGTTGCTGTATCCTCACTCGGTACCTGCGGCATATGTATTATCTCTTTTCCGATAATATCAATATCGAACATTACCGTAGTAGTAAATATGATCGTTCGAGAAAGTGCCTTCCTGAAATTAAGCGTAGGCGGAACATTTACAACCTTGCCTGTAGGCCTTGCGTTTTCATCCCCAAATTCATAAGCATGAAAGGAAAAAGCCGCCTTCTTCTCCTCCATAAAACGGACCTGCTTTTCAAGCTTGTCCTCTTTCCATATATCATCGGCATCCAGAAAAGCGATATATTGGCCTGATGCAGCATCTATTCCGCTATTTCTGGCAGCCGCTGCGCCTTCATTCTTCTTTTTCCGAATAAGTCTGATACGCTTTCCCTGAGTCTTGATGATTTCCTCGATAAGATCGGCACTGCCATCAACGGAAGCATCGTCCACAAGAATAAGCTCCCAGTCCTTATAGGTCTGAGCACTGACCATATTTATTGTATCTTCTATATATTTTGCTGCATTATACACCGGAACAATAATGCTTACCATTCTATCTGTAGTCCCCTTTGTAATCCCCCCGGGATTATTGTCTTTTGCGCATAGTAGCGCAATCCTAACAAATATTGTACACTTTTTGCCGCATTATTTCCACTGCAACCTGTATTCCAGTGGACTTACCCCCTCTATCTGCTTGAATATCCTGGAAAAGTAATAAAGCGGCGTAATACCACAGGCATTTCCGACCTCTTCCACCGACTCGTCTGTAAACCTCAGCATCTGCTTGGCGTGAGTGATCCTTGTAACCAACAGATAGTTAATTATCGAGGTTCCATACTGCTCTTTAAAATTCCTTGACAGGGTATATTTGTTCACAAGAAACATATCAGCAAGCATATCCAGTGTTATCTTTTCCTGATAGTGAGTATCAATATAATTCTTTAACGCATATACATTTTTGCCGGAGGAATTAACGGGTTTTGCTTCCGGATTCCAGCTAAAACTCATAAGAAAAGATATCAGCTTGCAAAGCTGCTCGTTTATCCTTATGTCCTTGATATAATCCGAGGATCTGGCAGTGTAATTGATATCCCTCCAGATTGCTTCCGCCTCTCCGGGATCTGTGGGATGAAAAACCGGCTGCCCTCCTCTCTCAACATATTTTATGTATATAGGAAGGACAGAAGCTCCGTTAAAATGTATCCACTCAAGGATCCACAGATTTTCAGAGGTTCTGTGATAATATGGAGTCTTACAGTTGATAAATACACAATCTCCCTTTTTTACCTTATATTCTTTTCCATCATAATAAAGAACCCCTTCTCCCTCTTTTACGTAAAAGAATAGAAAGGAATCCAAATCCTGTCTCTTGCTTGTATGAGTCTTTTTAGCCTGCAGACTCCCAATTTCCTGAAGATGCAAAAGGTTAGTCCTTGCAAATTCAGATGGGGTATACAGCATTCTGTCTGATGAAACAAATTCGCCCTGAAATAGCTTTTCCATGCATCCTACCTCTCTCAAATACCATGTTAACTGATAATTTTGCCATGTCAAGATAATGCAAATTAAAATCAATAAAGTGAATTGAAAAGCTAAAACTCAGTAAATATAATGATTTAGAAACATGCAAATGTAACCAATTTGAGTTCAAAAATGAGAGGTTAAAAATATGGCAAAAAAGGCACTTATAACTGGTATCACAGGACAGGACGGTTCTTACCTTGCAGAGTTCCTTCTCGAAAAGGGATATGATGTTCACGGTATCATCCGTAGATCTTCTGTAGACTACAGAGAAAGAATTGCTCATCTTGAGGGACATCCTAATTTCCACCTTCACTATGGTGATCTTGGTGACTCTATGAGTATCCTTGGCGTAGTTGGCAAGGTTCGTCCTGATGAGATCTACAACCTTGCAGCTCAGTCACACGTTCAGGTATCCTTCGATTCACCTGAGTTTACTGCTGACGTTGACGCTACAGGTGTTCTCAGAGTTTTGGAAGCAGTTCGTCAGTGCGGCCTTGCAAATACATGCCGCATTTATCAGGCATCAACTTCAGAGCTCTATGGTAAGGTTGAGGAAGTTCCTCAGAGTGAGAAGACTCCTTTCCATCCATACAGCCCTTACGCAGTAGCCAAGCTCTACGGCTACTGGATCATCAAAGAGTACAGAGAAGCTTACAATATGTTCTGCTGCTCAGGTATTCTTTTCAACCATGAGTCAGAGAGACGTGGTGAGACCTTCGTTACACGTAAGATTACTCTCGCTGCATCAAGAATTGCACAGGGCAAACAGGATAAGCTTTATCTCGGTAACCTTTCTTCACTTCGTGACTGGGGTTATGCAAAAGATTATGTTGAGTGTATGTGGCTCATCCTTCAGAACGATAAGCCTGAGGACTTCGTAATCGCCACTGGCGTTCAGCACTCTGTTCGTGAGTTTGCTCAGCTGGCTTTCCACTATGCAGGTATCGAGCTTGAGTTCAAGGGCGAAGGCGCTGATGAGAAGGGCTATGACAAGGCAACAGGCAAGGTTCTTGTAGAAGTTTCACCTGATTTCTACAGACCTACAGACGTTGTAAACCTTCTTGGCGATCCTACAAAGGCAAAAGAGAAGCTTCACTGGAATCCACAGACAACTTCCTTCGAGGAGCTTGTTAAGATCATGGTTGAACACGATATGAAGAAGGTTGCTGTAGAAAGAGCAAACGAGCACGTTAAATTTAATCTTGCTGAATTCCTTGAGAAAGGTATCGATAAGTAATTCCGGAGGCAAAATAAAGTGGAAAAGAACGCTAAGATCTATGTGGCAGGCCACAGAGGAATGGTTGGCTCTGCCATCGTAAGAGAATTAAATAAACAGGGTTACAACAACATTATAACCCGCACCCATAAAGAGCTTGATCTTACAAGGCAGGATCAGGTAGAGAAGTTTTTTGCTGAGGAAAAGCCTGAATATGTATTCCTTGCAGCTGCAAAAGTTGGCGGAATCATGGGCAACTCCGAAGCTCTTGCTGATTTCATGTATGAGAACATGATACTTGAGATGAATGTAATTCATTCAGCCTGGAAGAACGGTTGTAAAAAGGTTGAATTCCTTGGTTCTTCCTGTATCTACCCAAGAATGGCTCCACAGCCAATGAAGGAGAACTGTCTTCTTACTTCAGAGCTCGAGAAGACGAATGAGGCTTATGCCCTTGCTAAGATTTCAGGCCTTAAGTACTGCGAATATCTCAACAAGCAGTACGGAACAGATTATATTTCTGTTATGCCTACAAATCTTTACGGACCAAACGACAACTATCACCCAACACATTCTCATGTTTTGCCTGCTCTCATCAGACGCTTCCATGAGGCAAAGGAGCAGAACCTTCCTTACGTAACCTGTTGGGGTGACGGAAGTCCTCTTCGTGAGTTCCTTTATGTGGATGACCTCGCTAATCTCTGTGTATTCCTTATGAATAACTACAGTGGTGACGAGACTGTAAATGCCGGAACAGGCAAAGAGCTTACAATTAAAGAGCTCACTGAAAAGGTAGCTAAGATTGTAGGTTACACAGGCGAGATCCGTTGGGATCCTACAAAGCCCAACGGAACTCCAAGAAAGCTCCTTGATGTTTCCAAGGCAAAAGAACTTGGCTGGACCTACACAACAGAACTTGATGACGGTATAAAGCTCGCTTACGAGGATTTCCTCAATAATCCTATGCGCGCCGAGAGATAATCCATATAGGGCGATATTCGACAATAAAATCAATAAAATAATGAATTAAAATGAGCCTGAGAAATGTATATTTACATCTCTCAGGCTCCTATTTTCTAAAAGATTATCTGAACTCACAGGCAATATAAATCTCGCCTGTCTCACTTTCATAATAAGCAATACCGGCACTACTAAAGCTTGTCCGCAGCACATTTGCACTATGTTTTGGACTGAGCATCCATGCAAGGACCACATTTTCAGGTTTTTGCTGATTGTAATTTATTGCATGTGCAAGATTCTCACCATTAGTGAGGCTTGATACCGTGTACCAGGCCTGACCATTTGGTCTGACATGTGAAAATTTCTCAGAACATTCAGCCGCCCTTAATAAAGCGATGTCCTTAAGATCCTCGTCCATCGTCAGCTCGCATAACCCCTGTTCACTCCTGTAAGCGTTTATCTGTGCAAGTACATCATCCTCACTGGATGCTTTTGCAACAACCGGACAACAAAGTGTTCCAATGATTATCATTGTTACCAATGAAATAACAGCCTTCTTCATAAAGTATCCCCCTTTACAAGTAGACGGTTAATAGAAACATTTTTATTGGTAACCCCCTACAAGCATGATACTTTATTTCGGCGCAAAAGTCTCGCAAACTCAGTGTTTATGCGGCTTATTTAATATTTATTTAATCATATTAAGAATTAATTTATTATCTTTTTATCACTTTCCCGTTGATATTATTCCCTCTTCAATTTTCGATCCCATAAAGGCAATTTTATCTGAAATATTATTTGTAGCAGCCGGGAATGGATAATAACCTACCCTGTCGCCTTCCACCGGATAATAAATCGTTGTTCCCTGTACATCAAAGCTTTCTACAGCATATTCACCATAGTCCTGCTGATCCGCAATATACAAAGGATTGAATCTCTTTATATCGTCCATTATGAGATATCCGCATTTATATACCAGCCACAGAGCCAATATCGCGATCATAGCTCTAAAAGCATATACAGCAGGTTTTTTATCATTTCCGAATTTATTAAATGCAAGAATCAGAAATCTTCCAAAGACAATCGCAAAGGTCAGGCAGACATAAACCTCTCCATATCTGATAAGCGGAGCACTAAATAGCCAGAATATGAGGCAAAGGATCATTGTTCCCCCAAGGGTCAGGAAATCTGCATTCCTTACCATGCTCCTTTGGCTCAGCATAAATATCTTACTATCCTGAAGCTTATTCTTTAGCTTAGAATTTGCTCCAACGGCAACAGCTGCAAAATATATCAGGCAAGCCAAATAAAGAATAATCGCAACTATATCCAGAACCAGCATTATCTTGTTCAGTCCATGAATACTGTTAAACCAGTTAACAACCCATTCCTTAAACGGAACATCTCCATAGGCTGCAACATCTGTATAGCCTCTACCAAAAGTTTTTATCTCTTTTGCATCATATTCAGCCACTCCCCGGGGAATTTTCCAAGATGCTGTAAAGAAATCAAAAATTGTCACCGGATAGATAAGCCATCCCGAGATAATAACATTTCTTATAAAATACGGAACTGAAATGATAAATGCCAAAAGCACAGACACCCAGAAAGCTTTTATCTTCGCAGCATTCTTTCCATGCAAAAGTTTGTATATCGGGATTATTGCCAGAATAATCATTGGCGCAGCGGATAGTTTAATTGTAATTGCATACACTCCGGCAAGAGCCAGAAAGATGTATGGAACATATGAATGCTCGTGCCTTACATTCATATCAAGCCAATGAATAATAATATAAAAGACAATCGTGGATAAAAAGTAATCAGACGCAGGTGCCACCATATCATCAAATATCGTGAACAGGTAATAGATGGCCATTATCCTCGCAAAATCAGATAAAATAAAGTGCCCTCTTCTCACAACATTCTTTAGATCAAGGCACTGCCATGCCAAAAGAAGAGCAAAAAAACCACTCATAACATGATAGGATTTGCCGCTTATAAAGCTCATGCTATATAGTGCTGAAAGAGGAAATGCAGAACTGTTATAGGCAAGTCTGACATGTAGATTTCCCAATCCTCTTACGATTCCGTAGTCTTCTATCCAATGAATTGCCTGTGCATGATACAGGTCGGAATCATAATGCATTATTCCATGGGATGCACCGTAAGCCATAATGAGCATTATAAGAATATAGTACACGCCGTTTCTACCGGAAAAAAGCACCCTCCACATATTTAATGCGCCGGCAAAAAGTTCCTGTCTGTAATATATAGCTATAAAAATACAGACAGTAGCCAAAAGCAGATTGGCCACAAGACCAACTCCTCCTGCAAGACTAAATAGCTGGGCATAAATCGTATTAGCTATTATTCCTGCATAGATATAACTCTCCTGATAATGAGGAACATATTGCTTGCTGTTCTTACCCTTCTGAAGGTGCATGCAATCCAGGGATGTTATAACCTTTATGACTGCATAACCCACAAGATAGGTAGTTATCAGAACATATATCCAGATAAGTTCAACTGTTAACATCTATAATCGTGCCCCCCGATCAAAAGACATTACACACAACAAGGCCTACAATAACGCCAAGAATTGCGCCAAACATAACCTGAAGCGGTGTATGTCCGACAAATTCCTTAAGTTTTTCCTCAACATTTATTTCATTGTTCAGTTCCTGAAGCCATTCCATCATATTATTTATAGCTTTGGCCTGAATTCCGGTCTCGCGTCTAACACCCATGGCGTCATGCATGGTAATAAGTGCAAGCACTCCCGCAATGGCAAATTCAAAACTGGCTGTTCCGTAATAAAAGCAAGTGGATGTCACAAGCGCCATTACTGTAGCGGAATGTGAACTTGGCATTCCGCCATCACCGGTGAGTCTCTCGGGATCAAAGGTCTTATTGACCAATACATAAATGATAGTTTTTAAAAGCTGCGCAGTAAACCATCCAAAAAAAGCTGCTATCAAAATTCTGTTGCTGAATAAACCTGAAAAAAACTGCATAAAACCCTCACAAATTGAGCATAAAACGGACGGCATTACTGCCGTCCGCTAATATAGCGAATCGAGAATCAAAAAGCTTTAGTTTTCGTAAGTCACTCCATTAACAGTAAATTTTGAGAATGACTTGCCTTTCTCCTGAATAACAAAAATCATTGTTCTTCCGGTGTTAAATGTAATCTCCTGACCATTATCATCATAGTAAGTTGTTGGAGAATAGTCAGAAGTCTTTTCCCATGTCATGTGGATCATCTTGCCCTTTGTTATAAAGTATCCATCATGAGTCTTATCATGCATCTGATAAGCAAGATAACCGTTACCGTCACGAACCTCATGATAGGTTCTCTGGATTACTACATTTGCAAAGGAAAGCTGCTCGCCTGTTATCGCATCCTTCTGAGCTGAGCCATATAGAGTTTTTAAATATACTCCCTTCTCAGGATCATAAGAAAGAGCTGACTTTGTGACAGGGTAGCAACCTGCCATATCTATCTCTGTAGCTTCAACAGCATCTGAATACGCATCCAAAGTGTTAGGATTTGTGTACCCTGTAAATGTGAAATGTGGGCCACCTTCAAAATACTCACTTCTATGAGTCAATGAATATCCTGCTTTATCTATCGCTGCTAAAACATGAGAACCGTCAGTAAAAGCTGTATGCTCTGAAGTACTTCCCTCAGGAACTCTGAAGAATGCGCCGTAGTCAGAACCCATAGCCTTTCCGCCTACACCGTTCAGGTTCTCAACATCGTCTACACCATTAGGTCTGTTTTTGCCTGTAAGAACACCGCTAACATAAAGCTCCGGTCCGCCATAATGAATAATGATCGGATCATATTCAAGAGCTGCGTAAATAAAGTAATCACGAATACTTCTGATATTGCCGATTCTCTCAAGATTCTCCCAGTCCTCGACAATTCCCATCTGTCTGCTCATGCTGCCTTCTTCCATTATTTCATAGAAAACTGCAACATTGCTAAGTCCATACTGAGGCTGTGCTTCTTTGTTGATAGGATACATAACAGCAAGAGGTCTTTTCTCATTTACTTCTGCATTAACCCATTCGTTGCTGAAATAGCTTCTGACCATTCCCTCTGCCGGCGGATCGTCTTCACTGACCGTTTCCTCCACAGGAGTCTCTTCCACAACCTCCTGAGGCTGCTGCTGAATCGGCTCAACGTCCTCCAGCTTCTCGATACTGATGCCGACTACTGCATCATCATCCTTTGAACTGCCACATCCAATCAGCATGGCAGCTGTAATTCCGGCTAAAATAAATGCCTTGATTTTTTTCATTACCAAACTCCTCCAAAATCTGTAAAACTTTTACTCCCCAAGGCCACTTTCTATGGCACTGATAAGTGCCTCCATAGCCTCTTCCTCATCGGGGCCTTCACATCTAAACTCCAGTTCATCCCCGCACTTAATGCAAGCTCCAAGAACGCTCAGCACACTCTTGGCATTTGCGGTGTTTTCACCATAACTGAAGGTAATATGAGATTTAAAATTCATTGCCACCTTACACAGATTACCAGCAGGTCTAAGATGCAATCCGGTAGGGTTTGTTATCACTACCTTTTGACTCACCATATTAAAGCATAACCTCCTCGATCAGCTTTGCCAGTTTCTTAGCTTCTTCTTCAATCTTGCCCTGATCTTTTCCCTCGATCATGACTCTTACAAGTGGTTCTGTTCCGGAAGGTCTTATAAGCACCCTTCCATCTCCCGCAAACTGTTTTTCAAGTTCTTCTATAGCTCCTGCAATTTCAGGATACTCCATATATGCATCCTTCTTATGTGTAGGAACATGCGCATTGACCAGTGCCTGAGGCATTACTTCCATTACCTTTGCAAGTTCTGAAAGTGGTTTACCGGTTGTGACCATTACCTCTAACAGATGCAGCGCTGAGAGAAGTCCGTCTCCTGTTGTGTTATCATCCAAAAAGATAATATGACCTGACTGCTCTCCACCGAGGTTAGCTCCGATTTCCTTCATATGCTCAAGAACATATCTGTCGCCAACTTTTGTCTTATCTACCTGAATTCCCTCACGCTCCGCCATTTTGAAAAAGCCCAGGTTACTCATTACAGTTGTAACGATTGTATTAAGCTTAAGCTTTCCCTGGTCTTTCATGAACTTGCCGATGATAGCCATTATCTCATCGCCATCAACCATTTTGCCGTTCTCATCTACAGCCAGGAATCTATCAGCATCACCGTCAAAAGCAAGACCAATATTTGCTTTCTCAGTTACAACCCTTCCCATAAGCTCTTCCATATGGGTTGATCCACATCCGGCATTAATATTCGTGCCGTCTGGATTGTTATGAATAACGACAACCTCAGCTCCGAGCTGTCTTATGGCTTCTACAGATGTATAAAAGGATGCACCCTCTGCGCAGTCCATGACTATCTTCATTCCGGAAAGGCTTATATCTACAGCATTGAGGTTGTGGTTGATATATTCCTCTTTTGCATCTGTACGGTTCTTGATCTTGCCAACACCGGCACCTGTAGGCATCTTAACGCCTTCCATATTGTTCTTTATCAGGGCCTCTATCTCGTCCTCAAGTGCATCCGGAAGCTTATATCCATTGGCATCAAAAAACTTGATACCGTTAAACTCCATCGGGTTATGGGAAGCAGAGATAACAACTCCTGCATCCACTCTGTACTTCTGAGTAAGATAAGCCACGCCTGGAGTAGGTATGACTCCTACATTAACTACATCGGCTCCAACGGAGCAAGCTCCTGCCATAAGTGCTGCAGCAAGCATGTCTCCGGACAGACGAGTATCACATCCGACCATAATAGTTGGTCTGTGATTTACTTCCTTTGACAAAACATAGGCACCGGCCTGTCCCAGCTGCATTGCAAGAAGTGGCGTTAATTCGTCATTTGCTACACCTCTTACTCCATCAGTTCCAAATAATCTGCTCATATTAAAACCTCATTTTTATTTTTCTTTTACAGTAACATAAACGCTTACTGTGCCCTTCTCACTGACTCCATCAGGAAGATTCCAGGTCACATCAGCACTGTAGTTGCCCTCCTTGAGCGCATCCAGACCATTCTTGGTCAAAATATCATTCACGTCAACTTGTCCGGTAAGATTGGATGCTCTGACGGAACCTATATTTGTAGCGAGTCCCTGAAGGGTCAGGGAAACCGTCTCATATTCACTATCATCAACTTCTACATAGAAGCCATCTGCTTCTCCATTAACTCCTATGTTACGAATACTTACATCAAATGTCTGCTCAACAACACTTTCAATATAAGCCACAACAGAAGCTGTTCCATTAAAATCACTGTCTCCGAAGGTCACTCCCGTAGGGAGATAATCATCAAGGTCAAAGCTGACAGTCAGATTGCCTGTCAAACCGCTGACATCAAGTTTATCATCTGCGACAGTTATTTCATCAATCGAAGAAATTGTGCTGCTCCTGCCTGCTATAAGCACTTCAGTCGGGCTGCATTCAACATTTCCCGTAAGTTCATATCCTGGTGCGGGCGTACCGCTTACTACATACTTTACAGGAACATATTTAGTCTCAAGAATCTGAACATTGACCCTCACCGTCTTGATATTCATGGAAGCGCCATGAGCAGTTGGATCCATAACATTTCCGTCAGAATCATAAAGCAGAATATCAGCATCCGTACCGATATTAGCTGTAAATCCTGTGACATCCACATCCACAGATGCCCTTGCCACCTTGTTTATAAAGGATTCCGGGCCACTTATCCTGACCATATTCTGCTCAGTAGTAACATCTCCGATAACATATCCGTCAGATACCGTTCCGGAAGTCGTTGCTGAAAGAACCAGGCCTTTGCTGGCCTTTCTCTCAACATTAAGCTTAACCACATCAGAACTGGTAGAAATATTATCTATCTTATCCCTGTATTTGTTGGTAGTCACTTCAATGCTGATTGTATTAAGGCTTGATAATTGCTGGATATCGGCAGTAGCAACAATATTGCTCTGAGTAAGTGAATCAATAACTGTTCTTGGAGCATATACCGTAACGGAATCAATAGTATCACTTCCGTCCAGAACAGTGTAAACCTGTCCTTTTTCTGTTATCAGATTACCATTTTTGATAGTAACCGGAATATTTGTGTATCGCACTGAAGTGATCGGGTCATTTATATTTGTAACCAGAAACCATACGATTATCGCAAATAAAAGTGAGGCTATCTTCAGTCCCCAGTTGGCCAAAAGTTTTTTCATTTCTTTGCCCTGGCCTTTCTGGCGAAGTGCTTAACCGGAACCTCGCTCTTATGCTTGTTCTGGATAAGTCTAAGCCTTTCTCTCAATCTGTCACTATCAACAGCTCTCTCAAGTTCACCCTCATAGGCCACACTGATCTTTCCTGTTTCCTCAGAAACAATGATCGTGAGAGAATCGGTAGCCTCTGAAACGCCTATGCCTGCACGGTGTCTTGTTCCAAGCTCTTTTCCTATGCCCATATTATCAGAAAGAGGCAGATAACATGTAGCCGAAGTTATCCTGTCACCGCGGATGATTACTGCACCATCATGAAGAGGTGTATTGTGCTCAAAAATATTGATAAGCAGCTGGCTTGTAACAATGCCATCCACATCGATTCCTGTTCGCTCATACTCTGTAAGCGGATGGCTCTGTTCAATAACAATGAGCGCTCCGGTCCTTACCTTAGCCATTTCAACGCAGGCTCTGGTAATCTCATTGAGTGTCTTATCAGAAAAACGCTCTTCTGTCCTGCCGTCACCAATGGTAAGAAAATTGGCAAAAAAGTTCTTTCTCCCAAGCTCCTCAAGAGCTTTTCGTAGCTCAGGCTGCAAGATAACAACCATGGCCGTAAAAGCAATTCCCACAACCTTTCCAACTATCCAAAGAATTGTGGACATATTGAAAATAGCTGCAATAAGTATAAACACAACAATAACTATGACCCCTTTTAAAAGCGACCATAGTCTTGTATCCTTTGCCCATACCAGAATGTGATACACAAGAAATGCGATAATAAATATCTCTAAAATATCAAAAAACCTGATTGTGGGCATATGCAGGGTTGTTCTATTAAAATCAAAAAGAAACTCAAGTTGCTGCATATATAATCCCTTATATTATCTGCGCCTTTCACTGGCACGATTTATTCTCTTAACTCTTCTCTCCGGTGTAGATACCGTAACCTTAGGAACAGCCTTCACATAGTAGTAATAATCATCATCTTCAAACTGAACCTTTTCAGTTCTATTGTAATCGACGTTAAAGGCAAAGAACTCTACAACAAGCATAAGTGCTGCAGAAACAATAGTTCCTACGATTACTCCAAACAGAGAAATCTCTGTCCCGCACATGAGATTACCAATCAAAGTACATACAATAAGGCTGAAAGCACCTGCTGCAATCGCAATTCTCCAGGAATAGTTTATGGAAGCTCTGCGTATGATATATACAATAACAATAGTTATAGCAAATGCAGCAATCATGACAACCATTGTCTTATCCCCAAGAATTCCACTGAGCACCTGCTGGAACTGGTTGGAAGTCTCTTCTGCGTCTCCTCCGAGCTTTGCCACGCTTGTCGTCGTAGAAAAATATCCAAGCATATAAGCTATCACAAGACCAAAAGAAACAGATACTGCAGATGTGGGAAGTCCTAAAAGTCCCATAGCAAGTGGCATCACGTAAGGAATATGCATAAAGAAAAACAACGGTGTGAGGAGGACTGCCAATGTATCCTTAGGTGAAAATCTGAAATAAAGGAGAAACATCAGCAAAAAAATCACTGCTGCAATAAGAGCGCTTTCAATGCCCATTGCATAAAGGTGTCCCAAAATAAATGCTGCTGAAATAATAACAATGAAGTTAGCCGGAAGAATTGCACATAAAAGAGAAGCCATCAGGACAATAGCTATATTGCTCAGCGGCTTCATGTAGCCCAGCTTATTATTTATCATGGCAATTGATATTATTGCCAAAACGAATTTCCAAACATAAGTAATATAGGTTTCGTTCTTGATATAAAACCTTTTAATGTATTGCTTTAGTTCAAGTAATGAAGTCATATTATCAATCCTTTTTCTCGTACATTCTAGCCAGTTTTTTTAAATCCCCATAATATGCCTTCATACTCTTTCGCATTTTACTGTATCGATAGGAATAAACGACATATGAAACAAGAGAATACACGCCAACAAGCAGGAGGTAGTAAATAAGACACCTCCTGCCTACTGACAATAAATTTTCTGTATTATAGACGTTCGAAAGAACCTCTTCAAAATTACACAGAACGTAAACAGCAAGAAATATGCAATACACAATTGTTGCACTAAGTATTGATTTTATAACATTAAAACCAACATAGTCGCTTCTAAAGTATGAGTTGATTGCATCATTCTTCTTGCCTTCCCGATCTATGAAAGCAGCCATTTTGGTCATCAAAATGACTTTTTCTCCATCTAACATTGTTGCTCCTTAAGTATCCAGGAAGCGCATTCCGGCCTTAGACTCTTTCTTCACAGGCTGCTGAAGCTGTGGCTTAGGTCTTGCAAAGGAATCATTGAGATTATTGGCCATTTTAGATCTGCAATTAGCGCAAAATCTTCCTGTCTGTATTTTTGCTCCGCATTTTTCGCACTGAAGCTGGATAGGAGAGTCGCTTGTAAACATCAGTCGCTCTTCACGAATCCACTGCTGAATCTGTTTGGTTGAAACCTCGCATGACTCAGATATCTCTTTAAGTCCCGCTACCGGGTTCTCCTCGATGAACTGTTTAACCTTCTGAAAGTCTTCTTCGGCTAATTTCTTACAATTCTCACATATTGGTAGTCCACCAATATAGTTGAACATTTTACCGCATCTTGAACAATTCCGTAAGTTCATAAAGTGACCTCCGTATATTTAAGTGGTTTGTCCGATTGCCAATGAAAGACAATAAATCTTTTTCACCCCGGCAATCCTAAACTCATGGGCGATCTCATCAATAGTACTTCCAGTTGTGTAGATGTCATCGATAATAAGTATACACTTAAATTTTACATCATTTCGCGCTATATTAAAAGCTTTTTTCAAATTATTACGGCGTCCGCGGGCATCCAGTTCCTTCATTGCCTTGGTATTTCTGGTTCTTACAACAACGTCTCTGTAAACCGGAATGTTTATCAGCTTTGAGATGCTTTCTGCAAGAACGGCAGCCTGATTATACCCCCTTATGACCTCTTTATTTTTATACATAGGTACCGGTATTATTGCTTCAATACCAAGTTTTCTTAACTTATCTCCGTATTTCTTTTTTATCTCCCGTCCATAGAACGTGGCATATTCCTGCCGCCCCATGTATTTGAACCGGTAGATTGAACCGGAAATGCTTCTATACTCGAATACAGAAAAACCTCTGTCAAAAAAGTGTCTCGTCCTGGTGCAATCATAGCAGTATTCATCCTCTTCATGACCGCTGCCAAGAAGTTTCCCGCACTTTACGCAGGTATTTCCCGAAATTCTTTTCACCTTGCGGTTGCAGGCTTCATGAAGAAGACGCCCGGTTATCAGCTTCCCATCCTTTATCTCAATTGTCTTTACCAGTCCGTCGCAGACAGGGCAATGCCTCGGATAAATAATGGACAGCGATGTTTCTGCAATGTTTTGTAATTCAAGCTTCAAATAAATTTATTATCCTCTCCTTCAATCCGGTATAACGCTTTAACTGATCTTCGTTCTCGACCATCACATCAAGCGTCTGCCTGCTGCCTAGTATACACACCGTGCTCTTAGCCCTGGTAACTGCAGTATATAGAATGTTCCTATTAAGGAGCATCCTTGGGCCTCCAAGAATAGGCAGAATCACAGCCGGGTACTCACTTCCCTGGGACTTGTGAACCGTGATCGCATAGGCCAGCTCAATCTCATCCAGATCAGAAAACAGATATCTCACTCTCCTGTGTTCATCATATTCCACAACAAGATCCTGGGAATACTCATTTATCTCCCTGACAATGCCCATGTCGCCATTAAAAATCCCCATTCCGGAATCCGTTACTATGTTGAACTTTCCTACAACCTCCCACTGCGCCTGGTAGTTGTTCTTAATCTGCATGACCTTGTCCCCTTCACGGATGATAGTATCCCCGTAAGCATGCTCTTTTTTGGAAGGTGACGGCGGATTAAGCTGTTCCTGCAGGACCTGATTCAGCTGCAAAACCCCAAGGGGTCCCTTTCTCATAGGTGTCAGCACCTGTATGTCATAGGAACTTGCATGCATATACCCGGGAAGCTTATCTCTGATAAGCTGTATCATATGCTTATAGATAACTCCACTGTCGTTCCTCTCCAGGAAAAAGAAATCCTTACTCTCCTTGTTATTCAGAACAATCTTCTCGCCCTTGTGAATCCTGTGGGCATTCATGACTATGTCGCTCTCTTCAGCCTGCCTGAAAATTTTCTGCAAAATAATCGTTGGGAATTTGCCGCTTCCTATAAGATCCGCCAAAACCTGCCCCGGACCGACACTGGGAAGCTGTGCACTATCTCCAACAAGGATAAGATGAGTTCCCGGAACAAGGGCCTTTAATAGCGCATAAAAAAGATGTATATCAACCATGGACATCTCATCTATTATGATTGCGTCAGCTTCCAAAGGATTGTCCCTGTTTCGCTCAAAATGGACTCCTCCGCTCCTCGAATCGTCATCCTCGCTTATCTGACCCGAGACCTCAAGCAGCCTGTGAATAGTCCTGGCCTCATACCCCGTGGCCTCAGTCATTCTCTTGGCCGCTCTACCGGTGGGCGCAGCCAGCAAAATATCAAGGCCCTGACTGGCATAGTAGCTGATAATTGTATTTATGGTGGTAGTCTTACCTGTACCGGGACCTCCCGTTAAAATCACTATTCCATTGGAGATGCTCTTTAGAACCGCATCTCTCTGCAGCTCATCAAGCTCTATTCCACGCCTTTTCTCCATTTCAATTATGCGTTCAAGGCGTTCTTTTTCCTCAGCTAAGGTCACGTTCTCGGATATATTCAAAGCATCAAGCATAGCTGCACAGCCCTGTTCCTCATAATAATATGAGGCAGAATAGACTTCATCATTGCCCTTACAGACAAGTTTTTGTTCCATCATAAGGTTGCTGATCTGAGTCCTGACTATTTCCTCATCTATGACCGATTCAGGTCCGCTGCTTAACAGTTCTATAGTTTTGCTGACAAGAAGTCCCATTGGCAAATAGGTATTTCCGTCAAGGGAAGCCTGTAAAAGAGCATACAGTATACCTGATTTTATGCGATATTCAGAATCAACCCGTATGCCTACTTTACCGGCAATCTCATCGGCGGTTTTAAATCCGACACCACTGATATCATCCGCAAGCTGATATGGGTTCTCCTTGAGAATCCCATATATACGGCTACCATATTTATTAAATATCTTAACCGCAAGAGTATTGCTGATTCCGTATTGCTGCAAAAAGATCATGGCATCTCGCATCTCTCTTTTTTCAGCCATCTGAATTGCAATATCCCTTGCCTTTTTCTCACTGATGCCCTTTATCTCCGCAAGGCGTTCAGGCTCATCCTCTATTATCCTGAAGGTCTCATCTCCAAAGGCCTTAACAATCCTTGCAGCCAGAGCTTCACCGATTCCTTTTATAGCCCCCGAACCCAGATACCTTTGCATGGAGGCAGCATCATCAGGCAAAGTCACCTTAAATGACGTCATCTTAAGCTGTTCTCCATAAACGGGATGCTGAACAAAGACACCCTGAACCTCCAGAGTATCTCCCACATCAGCGTCCTTGAAGTTACCGGTGCATATAATTTCCATATCCTCAGTGACAAGGTTCGCTACACCATATCCATTCTCTGCATTTCTATATACAAAATGCTCAATATATCCTTTTAATACTTCCATCTCATTTTCCATAAATGGAATTATACCACAATAAAAAGCGCATAAATCTTAAGATTCCTTAAGAATTATGCGCCATTTCGTCATCTTGTAATCAATTATTTATCAGTCCCGCTCCCTGTCTCTGTTGGAGCTGTAGGAATATCGTAATTTCGTTTGAGATTTTCGTATAACATCTGAGCAAATCCATTACTCTGAGTATCAACAGATGTAGCACATATATCCTGGATTGTCTCATTTCTGAAGTAATCCACCAGTGTCTGTGTGGATTTATCTCCTGTGTCAGGCTTTAGTGAATCTACAGATTTCTGCATTTCCTTAAATATCTGTTCCAGAAAATATGCTTCAAAGCTCTTGCAGGCCTCCATCAGCTCATCATCGGAAGTGTTCCGGCTGACATTCTGGAGCTTACTCTTTAAAGCAGCTCCACTGGCATTCTGAGTCTCGTTAGCCGCATATTCAGTTAATGCACTGGCACTAAGTCCGGTAAGATCCAATCCTGCCATAATCAAAATCCCCCGTTAGATGTTTAGATTATCCGTTTATCTCTTAAGACCATTAGCTGTCTGCATCATCTCATCAGTTGTCTGGATTGCTGTTGAGTTCATTTCGTAAGCTCTCTGTGCAACGATCAGGTTTACCATCTCATTTGCAACGTTTACATTGGAGCCCTCAAGATATCCCTGAACTATCTCAGATCTCTTGATATTGTTATTATTCCCTGCGTTAGCGCCATTCTCCTGAATCGCAGCACCGCTTGACTGAGTTGCCTTCCATGCAGCGCTTCCAACTCTTTCAAGACCTTCTCTGTTAGGGAACTGCCAAAGACCTATCTGCATCGTTCCAACCTGAACAGGTACGCCCGCATCATCAGGATAATAAATCTTTCCTTCTCCGTCTATTGTAATACGGCTGGCTACTCTTCCATTACCTGCTACAACAATTGGATTTCCATCAATTCCAAGGACCTTATTTCCTTCTGCAGTTGTAAGAACCAGGTCTGTATTATTTGCATCCAGAGCCCAGGAAAAGTTGCCGTTTCTTGTATAAAGCCTTGTTCCATCAGCAGAGTTGTAAGCAAAAAATCCATCACCGCCAATAGCAAGAGCTGCAGGATTATCACTTGAAAGGAATGATCCCTGCTTAAAGAGCTGGTTAATAGCTGATACTCTGGTTCCAAGACCCACCTGTGAAGATACAGGCTTTGGAGCGCCATTCTCAGTTGTAGTAATCGTCTGAAGTTCCTGATAAAGCAGCGACTTAAACTGTGCCACCTGCGCCTTATAGCCTGTTGTATTAACATTGGCAAGGTTATTTGATATTGTATCAACGTTTGTCTGCTGGGCATTCATACCCGTTGCAGCCGACCATAAGCTTCTAACCATAGAGTATACCTCCATCTAGGTTATTTATCGGCATGGCCATGCATAAACTTTATAAAATTAATATAAAATTATCGCATGCCGCCACGATCAGACACTTCTTCTCCCCTTACCATCTGTCCCCCAGGCGAATTATTCGCCTATTTTATTGCAGCCTGCCAAGCTGCGTTACAGCTATTTCCAAAGTATCATCTATAGCCAGTATCATCCTCTGATTTGTATCATAATTTCTCTGAACAGCTATCATATTGACCATCTCATCTACAACAGAAACATTTGACTGCTCCAAAAATCCGGGTGCGATGGAGTAATTCTCAGCCACCCCGGCTTCGGCATCAACAGGTATAAAGAAATTTTCGCCGTAATGCTCAAGGTTGTTGTAGGCCACCCTTCCATCAGGATAAGTTACCTTTTCAAAATCAAAGACCCCAATCCTGTCAACCACCTGTCCATCCTGAATGATATCTCCCAGTGTATTAACAATAGTCGGGAGATTTGGGTCCAGCTGAATATGACTTCCTCCGGCATTCAAAACAAAGTCACCATCATGAGTAACCAGTTCTCCCTCTGCATTAAGCGTGAAAGCTCCGTCCCTGGTGTACATTATATTGGTCTCTCCGGCAACATCCCTCTCGATATTCACCGCCTTATTAGTATATTCAACACCAAAAAAGCCATATCCACTGATAGCGAAATCGAAGGTATTCTGAGTTTCCTTCATTGGCCCTTCGCTCCAGTCGACATAGCCTTCTCCAATTTTTACACCAGGATTAATGATGCCAAGTCCACGTGCTGTGTTGGGGGCATCAGAATAATCCTTTATCTTCAGCGCAAGCTGGTCTCTAAAAGACTGTGCTGTTGCGCCTTCTTTTTTATAACCATTCGTGTTGGCGTTCGCAAGATTATTGGTAAGCACATCCATACGGTGCTGCTCGTTGATCATTCCCGTGTAAGCAGTGTATAGGCCTTTAACCATATAGAATCCCTCACACCATCCTGGTCCTATCTAAAGTTCAATCCCTGAACAGTCCATTAGTCCTCACGGAATCCCATGATGAACTCAACATATCTGCCGGTTCCGATAGCTACTGCAGTCATCGGATCTTCGGCTGTCATAGTATTGATACCGGTCTTAGAATAGATAAGATCTTCAAGTCCACGAAGAAGTGCACCGCCTCCTGTAAGTACGATGCCTCTGTCAGCAATATCAGCTGCCAGTTCAGGAGGAGTATTCTCCAGAACACTATGAATAGCCTCAATGATCTGGGATGTGGGTTCTCTAAGAGCTTCCTCAGTTTCTTCTGATGATACTCTGACAGTCTTAGGAAGACCTGTTACAAGGTTTCTTCCCCTTACATCCATATAATCATCCTCAGCTCGTGGATATGCTGATCCAATCTTAATCTTGATATCCTCTGCAGTACGATCACCAATAAGAAGATTATGCTTCTTCCTCATGTAACGAACAATTGCCTCGTCAAAATCGTCACCGGCAACCTTTACTGATGTACTTACAACAGTTCCGCCCAAAGAAATAACAGCAATATCGGAAGTACCACCACCTATATCTACAATCATATTTCCGCAAGGCTTTGTAATATCGATTCCGGCTCCGATAGCTGCTGCAATGGGCTCCTCGATGGTCTTAACATCTCTGGCTCCGCAAAGTCTTGTAGCATCTTCTACAGCCTTCTTCTCAACTTCTGTAGCGCCACTGGGAACACATACAGCTATGAAAGGCTTTCTGTGAATCCTACGGCCAATAGCCTTCTTGATGAAATATCTCATCATCTGTTCTGTAATCTTATAGTTTGAGATAACTCCCTGACGAAGTGGTCTTACTGCCACGATATTGCCCGGTGTACGGCCAAGCATAAGACGGGCATCCTCACCAATAGCCTTTATCTCTTCGGTATCTCTGTCATAAGCCACAACTGAAGGCTCTTTAAGTACAACTCCCTTGCCTCTGATGTAAACAAGAACTGAGGCTGTTCCTAAATCAATTCCTATATCTGCGTACTGCATATTATTAAGTACCCCTTTCAAAAAGCACATGTATAATCGTTAACATCTATGGGCAATAAACATACTCACAGATATTGCAATTATAAACCAAATCAAATGTATTGAAAAGAGGCATATCATCCTATATGTTTATCGGCATACCTTTGATTTTACTTAAGCATTTTTTTGATATATGCACCTGTATAAGATTTTTTGCACTTCGCAACTTCTTCCGGTGTGCCGCTCACAACCACAGTTCCGCCGCCCGAGCCGCCTTCAGGTCCCATGTCTATGATATAGTCGCCGGTCTTTATTACATCAAGATTATGCTCGATCACAACTACCGTATTGCCCTGTTCAACAAGCTTATGCATTATCTTCACCAGTTTCTGGACATCGGCAAAATGAAGACCGGTAGTCGGCTCATCAAGGATATAGACCGTTTTACCCGTTCCTACCTTACTCAGCTCTGTAGCAAGTTTTATTCTCTGGGCCTCTCCTCCTGAAAGTTCAGTACTTGGCTGGCCAAGCTTGATATATCCAAGTCCTACGTCATAGAGAGTCTGTATCTTTCTCTTTATGGTCCTGACATTTTCAAAGAAGGTCAAAGCCTCTTCCACAGTCATATCTAGCACATCATAGATACTCTTTCCCTTATACTTTACCTCAAGAGTCTCATGATTGTATCTCTTGCCTCCGCATACTTCGCAGGGCACGTAGACATCAGGCAAGAAGTGCATCTCAATCTTTATGATTCCATCGCCGCCACAGGCTTCACATCTTCCGCCTTTGACATTAAAAGAAAATCTGCCTTTTTTGTACCCCCTGGCCTTGGCATCAGGCGTTCCAGTAAAAAGGTCCCTTATCATGTCAAAAACTCCGGTATATGTGGCAGGATTGGATCTGGGGGTTCTTCCTATAGGTGACTGATCAATCGCTATTACCTTGTCAACCTGGTCCAGTCCTTCTATGGCTTTATGTTTACCCGGAATACATCTTGCTCTGTTAAGTTCCTTTGCAAGACGCTTATAAAGAATCTCATTTACAAAAGAGCTCTTTCCCGATCCGGAAACTCCGGTAACTATCGTCATAACGCCCAAAGGCACTTCCACATCTATATTTTTGAGGTTATTCTCAGCAGCGCCGATTACTTTAAGATAACCGGTAGGCTGTCTTCTGACTGAAGGAACTTCAATCTTGAGTTTTCCGGAAAGATACTGTCCGGTAATAGACTCTTTCACCTGCATGATTTCTTCTGCAGTACCAACAGCCACAATCTTACCACCATGAGAACCCGCTCCCGGACCAACGTCAACAATATAATCCGCCGCCCTCATGGTATCCTCATCATGTTCCACGACAATCAGAGTATTTCCCAGATCTCTCAGATTCTTTAAGGTATTTAAGAGTTTGTCATTATCTCTCTGGTGAAGTCCGATACTGGGCTCATCCAGTATGTAGCACACTCCGCAGAGTCCGGAACCTATCTGGGTGGCCAGCCTTATTCTCTGGGCTTCTCCTCCTGACAGCGTTCCTGTGGCTCTGGAAAGAGAGAGATAATCCAGTCCAACATCTATCAAAAAGCCCACTCTTGCCTTTATCTCTTTTAATACCTGTCCACCAATCACAAGCTGATGCTCTGAAAGATTCATATTTTCCAGATAGTCATGAAGCTCCCCGATTGACATTGCTGTGATCTCAAAGATGTTCTTATCATCAATTGTCACCGCAAGAGATTCCTTCTTAAGTCTCTGACCTCCACATAGCTGACAGGGAGTTATTCTCATATACTCCTCATATTCAGCCTTGGCAGTTTCCGAAAAAGTCTCTTTATACCTCTGCTCAACGTTCTTTATAAGACCATCAAACAGAATCGGATAGTCGCCAACACCTCTGCTGCCTTCATAATGAACATTAACAGTCTTATCTGCACCATAAACAAGCATATGCCTGACATTCTCAGGGAGCTCTTCATAAGGAGTATCCATACTGAACTTGTATGCCTTTGACAACGCTTTTAATATGGCATTGCTAAAGCTGCCATCCTTGTTGCTGGATTGCCAGCCCATAACAACAATACATCCCTGATTAAGAGACAGGGACTTATCCGGGATCATCAGATCCTCATCAAATTCCATCTTATATCCAAGACCATAACAATCCGGGCAGGCTCCAAATGGGTTATTAAAAGAGAAGCTTCTTGGCTCTATCTCAGGGACACTTATCCCGCAGTCCGGGCAGGCAAAGTTCTGGCTAAAGCTCAGTTCCTTGCCATCCACAACATCCACAATAAGAAGTCCATCCGCCAGAGCCAGCGCACTCTCTACAGAATCCGTGAGTCGCCTTCTTAAATTCTCATTATCCTCGTGAACTACTATTCTATCTACGATGATCTCTATGGAATGCTTAATATTCTTATCAAGCTTGATCTCTTCAGAAAGGTCGTACTGACTGCCGTCAATCCTTGCCCTTACATAGCCTGCTCTCTTAGCCCTGTCCAGAGTCTTGGCATGTTCGCCCTTTTTGCCTCTGACAACAGGTGCCAAAATCTGTAGCTTTGTACCCTCTCCGAGGTCTACGATCTGATCGCACATCTCATCCACAGTCTGTCTTCGTATCTCTCTGCCGCAGTTCGGGCAATGGGGGATACCAATCCTTGCATACAAAAGCCTGAAATGGTCATAGATCTCTGTCACTGTACCAACTGTTGACCTGGGGTTCTTGTTGGTAGACTTCTGGTCTATGGAAATAGTGGGAGATAGTCCCTCAATACGTTCAACATTAGGCTTGTCCATCTGTCCAAGGAACATTCTCGCATAGGATGACAGGGATTCCATGTATCTCCTCTGTCCCTCCGCAAAAATAGTGTCAAAGGCCAGAGAAGACTTACCGGATCCGGACAGTCCTGTGAATACAGTCAGTGTTTCCCTGGGAATCTTGACGCTGACATTCTTTAAGTTGTGCTCGTTAGCGCCTCTAACCCTTATGTAATCGTGTATATCTGAAGGAAGAATTCGCTTTGTTGTTGTATTCTTCCTGGTCATATTGTTTGCCATAAGCAAAAACCTCATTTCCCCTGTGTAAGCTCATTTAAGTACTTCTTAAGCTCTACCATCTGGTCTCTAAGCATTGCAGCAGTTTCAAAATCAAGCTCTGCAGCAGCCTTCTTCATCTTCTTCTGAACCTGTCCTATAAGTTTCTCAAGCTCATCCTTATCCATGGACTCAGGCGATTTCTCAAACTTAACTTCTTCCTTGGCCACAGCCTTGGTCACTGCAATAAGATCCCTTACAGCTTTCTTGATAGTCTGAGGTGTTATGCCATTATCCTGATTATATTTCTCCTGGATAGCCCTACGTCTCTTAGTCTCTTCTATGGCCTTCTTCATGGAATCAGTCATGTTATCGGCATACATGATAACCCTGCCCTCTGAATTCCTGGCAGCACGTCCGATGGTCTGAATAAGTGAGGTCTCGGAACGCAGAAATCCTTCCTTGTCTGCATCTATAATTGCAACAAGAGAGATTTCAGGAATATCAAGTCCTTCCCTAAGAAGATTGATACCTACTAAAACGTCAAAGACATCAAGTCTCATATCCCTGATTATCTCTGCTCTCTCCAAGGTATCAATATCCGAGTGAAGATATTTCACCCTGACCCCGGATTCCGCCAGATACTCAGTCAGGTCCTCAGCCATTCTCTTAGTAAGAGTAGTGATCAGAACCTTGTTCTTTTTGTCTACCTCAGCTCTGATTTCTCCTAAAAGATCATCAATCTGTCCCTCTACAGGTCTGACTGAAATCTCAGGATCCAAAAGTCCTGTAGGTCGTATTACCTGCTCCGCCCTAAGGAGCTCATGCTCCTCCTCATATTTACCCGGAGTAGCAGAACAGAATAGCATCTGGTCAATATGTGATTCAAATTCCTCAAAACTTAGCGGTCTGTTATCAAGTGCAGAGGGAAGCCTGAACCCATAATCCACCAGAGTTAGCTTTCTGGACCGGTCGCCGTGATACATCGCCCCCACCTGAGGAATAGTCATGTGGGATTCGTCCACGATAATAAGGAAGTCTCTGTCAAAGAAGTCCAAAAGCGTAAGTGGTGGTTCTCCAGGTGGCATAAAATTAAGATGCCTTGAATAATTCTCTATTCCGGAACAGAATCCCGTTTCACGCATCATCTCAACATCAAAATTAGTGCGCTCCGAAATTCTCTGGGCCTCTATGAGTCTGTCCTCACCCTTAAAGAACTTCACCTGCTCCTCAAGTTCTTTCTCAATATTGTCACAGGCTCTGTTGATCTTCTCCTGAGGCACAACATAGTGGGAAGCAGGATAGATCATGACGTGGGAAAGTTCATGCCTTACCTTGGCAGTTACAGGTTCCACCTCTGTTATCCTGTCTATCTCATCGCCAAAGAACTCCACTCTTATAAGATAATCATCCGCATTAGCAGGAAAGATCTCTATCGTATCCCCTCTGACCCTGAAATTACATCTGCCAAGTTCCATGTCATTTCTGGTATACTGAATAGCCACCAGCTCTTTTATGGTCTCATCGCGGTCCTTTTGCATTCCGGGACGCAGCGAGATTGACATGCCCTTAAATTCCTCAGGACTTCCCAGACCATAAATGCAGGAAACACTGGCCACAACAATGACATCCTTCCTCTCCGCAAGTGACGCTGTCGCAGAAAGTCTTAGTTTATCTATCTCATCGTTTATCGCAGAATCCTTGGCAATATAAGTATCCGTCTGCGGAACATAGGCCTCCGGCTGGTAATAGTCATAGTAGGACACAAAATACTCAACGGCATTCTCGGGGAAAAATTCCTTCATTTCTCCATAGAGCTGTCCCGCAAGAGTCTTGTTGTGTGAAATGATGAGCGTAGGCTTACCAAGGGCTGCTATAACATTTGCCATGGTGAAGGTCTTGCCTGATCCGGTAACTCCAAGAAGAGTCTCAAACTGGTTGCCCTCTTTGAATCCATCAACTAAAGCCTTTATTGCAGCGGGCTGATCGCCGGTAGGTTGATATGGCGCATGTAATCTAAATTCCATAGCCTCTCCATTTTTCAGTAAAAGATGTCGTACAACCGCAATTATGTACCGTGAATGGTTTCAGTATATCACCTCCCCCTGCCAATGTCTATCATTTTCAGAACTAACGTTCGCATAATTATAAATTCAGTGAATCATAGGTGTAGACCAGATCCTGTTCGATCACAAAGTCTTCCTCCGAAGCATAGTCATTTGAAGAATAATCCCCCAGAAGCCTTGTGGTACACATAGCTGCTGTTGCTGCTCCCGCCTGTGGTTTCACCGGTTCTTCTTTAGATGTCAGAAGTCCCCCGATTCCCAGGATCACCACCAATGCGATAAAGATTATCGCGAATGTATATGCAAAAATTATCATAATTCTCCTCTATCCATATTTTTGTATTGTATAATCTCTGCTGCATTGCAGGAAGTCTTACCTCCATATCTGATGCAGCATAAGCCACTACCGTATCAAATTGTATTATTCCGGCAGAAAGAACCGCAGCGGCTGCCGCAGCTACTACCGCAAGCCTTACGACGGATCTTGCTTTCCGCTTCCTTACAAGCTTTGGATACAGCATTATGGCTCTCTGTATTTCTCTTGCTGATCTGAATCTGTCTTCTCTGTCCGGCCTTATGCATTTTTCGATTATCTGCATGAACTCATCAGAGACACCGGAAACACCATTTTGACGGAATCTCTGAACCGCATCTGCATCCTTTATATCAACGCCCGAGATCAGCTGAAGAATGGTCATGCCAAAACAGTAAATATCCGTTCTCGGGTCAGTCTGTCCCAGATTTCCAAACTGCTCCGGAGCCGCAAATCCATAGGTACCAAGATTTATCGTATCCCGCTTGTCACCGCCTCTGTAAATCCTGGCTGCTCCAAAATCAATGAGCGCTATATGACCGTCCTCTCTAAGAACGATATTTGCAGGCTTTAAATCTCTGTAGATAACAGGTTCTCTCCTTCCGTGAAGATATCTGAGTATTTCAGCCAGTTCCAGGGCAATTCCTGATGCCTCTTTTTCTGAAAAAGCTCCCACTGAAAAAAGTCTATTCTCCAGACTTACTCCATCAAAATACTCCAAAAGGATTCCTTCATCTCTTTTCCCATAAAATTTCGGTATGGCGTTATGCTCCAGGCTATTTAAGATCCGAGCTTCATTTTCAAAGCTCTTTATGCTGTGTACATCCGCCTCCCCATCATTCATCTTTGCCCTCTTATATGTCAGTAACTTTCCGTCCGATATTCTTTTTACCAAAAACGCAGTACTGTTTCCGCCCTCTCCCAGGACCTTTATCATCTTCAATTCATTCATTTTTAATACTCCATACATGCGGCAGCTATGCTTATGTTATCTTCCTCATTTCTTTTTACCGCAAGATCTGACAGCTTTTTGCACTCCGCAAGCATATCCTCGTCAGAAAGACACATCTGCGGGCATAACTTTTGTCTCATCTCTTCAGGCGAGATCATCCGCCAAAATCCATCACTGCACGCGATCACAGTGGTGTTGCCTTCAAAAAAGCCCGCCTTAACCTCCGGTATTGGCGCTTTCATCATCCCAAGGCACTGTACCAGTACGTTTTTCTGGTCATCTTTTGTGGCTTCTTCCTCTGTAATCAGGCCAAGATCCAGTTTTTCCTGGACCACACTCTGATCCTTTGTGATGAGGCTTGCACCGCCCCCTCTCACAAAATATATTCTGGAATCCCCGATATTAAGGGATACATATCTTTTCCCAATCTGCAAAAGACAGGTCATAGTGGTTCCGAGTTGCATACCCTTGTTCTTGCCATATCTCCTGATATCGGCATTGATCCTGACGATAAGCCTTCTGAGGGATGTCTCCGCAGCTTCCATAAGCTCTTCCTCATTCAGGGTCTGCATAAGCACCAATTCTTCGTGAAACCACAATTCCAGAGCTCTAATAGCTTTACAGCTTGCGACCTCTCCTCTGGAAAGACCTCCCATTCCGTCGCAGACTGCAATCATGGTGATCCTTCCATGGTTCTTGGTACTTGCGACTTTAATAAACGCGGCATCCTGGTTAACCTTCCTGGTCTGCCCGACGTCGGTATAAATACATGCTTTTACCTTCATTTTTCCTGCACAAAATCCTTTCAAAACAAAAACAAAATTTAATAACAAAAATGGAATACCGGTTCGAAGCGAACCAAAAAAAGACTGTGCTAAGATTTTTAGCACAGTCTCAGATATTACTATCAAAAAAATTATTTGTCAATAAGTTCTTTCATAACCTCGATACCCTTATTGAGCTGAGTATCGGTTTTATCATTTGCGTAGGCCTCTGAATCAAATTCCACCTCAACATCAGGAGCTATTCCCACTCCGTGGATGTTCACACCACTTGGTGTAAAATAGCTGCTGACAGTCAGTTTAACAGCTGTACCATCCTTGAGGTCAAAGATCCTTTGTACGATTCCCTTTCCATAAGTGGTCTTACCCACCAGTTTTCCAAGATTATAATCCTTGATCGCTCCCGCAAGAATCTCGGAGGCGCTGGCCGAATACTGATTTGTAAGAACAACTATCGGGATATCTATCTCGTTTTCCCCGTCGCAGTTATAGTCTTCTCTATAGCCATCTCTGTCCTCGGTGTAGACAATGACGCCCTTTGGAAGAAGCTGCCTTGCAATGTCGCACACCGTGGCAAGACTTCCTCCCGGATTGGACCTTAAATCAATGATCAGTCCCTCAATGTTCTGAGCTCTGAGCTCTGCCATGCCCTCAATGAACTGAGAGGTTGTGATCTCATCAAATTCCGTGATCTTCAGATAACCTATATTATCTTCATAGACCTCAGTACTTACAGTAGGAACCTTTATCTCCGCTCTTGTTACATCAACCTCAACATTGTCCGAGACTCCGCTTCTTATCAGAGACAGATGCACCTTTGTCCCCTCTTCTCCCTTTATCATCGAAACAACTTCCTCAAGGCTCATGCCCTGGGTAGAGGTATTATCCACCTCGTAGATGATATCATCAATGCAAAGCTCTGCTTCCTCAGCAGGACTTCCGGGCATAACTCCGGATATCCTCGCCATGTTGATCGTATTGTCATAGCTTACATAGGCACCAATTCCAAAATATATACCCTTGGTGTCATTCATCAGTTCCTCAAGCTCGTCCGTTGTATAATACACAGAATACGGATCTCCAAGGGAATCCATAAGACCTTTGTAAAGGCCGTTTGCTTCCTCTGCTTTATCAACATCTGTCTTGTAGTAGAAAGTATCGATCACATCTTCCAGTGACCTGATCTTGGACATGGTCTCCTCGGTAAGAAGTCCGCTCTCCTCATTTGCAGGCTGCGTCAGAACCTGACTAAATACTCTTGTCTTGTAAAGCAGGAAAAGAGCTGTACCTGAAACTAAAAGCACCGAAAACAAAAATCCTATCAAAATGCCACTGATAAAACGTCTTGTAAGCTTCCCTCTGCTTATCTTTTCAGCCTCATCAAAGCTGTTATTTATATCCATTCGTTAATTCCTCATTTTCTCCCATTCGAATTATTTGAGATAATTCCATGGGCTTACATAAGCTCCGTTAAGGCGCACACCAAAGTGCAGATGATTACCGGTTGATCTTCCGGTAGATCCCACGGCAGCAATCTTGGTACCGGCTGATACATCCTGTCCCTTTGATACATATAGTGCCGAACAGTGCATATATACCGTATAAAGTCCATTACCATGACTGATCATGACGTAGTTGCCCATGGAGCCCTCATAGGCTGCAGCAACCACCGTCCCGGCGTATGCAGCCAAAATAGCTGAACCTCCCGGAGCCGCCAGGTCAATACCGTTATGCATCTTCTGGACACCCAGGGTCGGATGCATTCTCATGCCAAAATCATCAGAAATTCTGGTATAGCTTGGGCAGGGCCAGGTAAACACGCCGCCATCATATTTATACTTGCTGTAAAGAGCCGCCTTATCAGCAGCAACCTCTTTTTCCAAAGCTGCTATAGCTGCGTTCTCGGCCTTGATTTCTGCATCATACTCTGCAATTGCCGCTTCTTTGTTGCTGATATCGGCCTTTACACTGTTAAGTTCCGCACTCTTTGCCTGAAGAAGTGACTCCAGGTTATCCTGTTCAGCCTCTCTGGATGCCTTAGCTTCATCCAGTGTCTCCTTCTCCTCTTCCAAAGCCTGCTTGGTAAGGGAAATCAGCTCTGTGGTAGCAATATACTCGTTGAGCTTATCCCTGTCATAGGATGAAAGACGTTCTATATACTCAGCTTTGTTGAGCATATCCGCAAAGCTTCCCGATTCAATAAGAAGTTCAAAATAAATCGTATCACCACGCTCATACATGAACTTTATGCGCTTCTTCATGGCCTCATACTGCTCCAACTGAATCCGTTCAGCCTCATGAAGCTCATTGGTGGTAGTTTCTATCTGATTCTCTTTTTCAGTGATCTGATCATTCAGGCTGTCTATCTTCCCCTGAATGTCAGTAAGCGATGCGTCTATCTGCGAAATATAAGTATTGAGATTAGATTTGCTTGTCTCCAGCTGCTTTTTTACCTTCTCAAGATCTGTCTTAGCATTCTTGAGGGTATCTCGCTCTTTCTTGGCGCTGGAGATCTGCGCTTCCTTCTGTTTAATACTCTCCTCTGTAACATCAGCATGTGAAACAAAACTGCTGTTTCCCACCATAGTCACGAGGATGATTACACAGACTGCCAGATATAATATTCTTTTTGTAGCTTTTTTAAATAATCTGTTCAAATCTTTGGAACTTCCTTTTTTTACACGTGAAGGTGCTTTCTTACTGTTGTAAAGCTTCCAAAGAAGCCGATACCAATACCTATTGCCAGTGATATAGGTATAAGCTTGTTATAAACAGTTTCTACAGGTAAAAAATTGAGCAGCGAACTCAGCATTGTAAACTTCGAAGCAACGTATGTTATCGCCCTGGTATAAACAAAATACACAATGACCAGTGGGATGAGGGAACCGATTATTCCGATAAGGATACCCTCAACAACGAATGGCGCTCTTACAAAAAAGTCCGTAGCACCGATATATTTCATGATATTGATCTCATCCTTACGAACCTGAATTCCCATAGTTACCGTGTTACTAATAAGGAATATGGAAACCAAAAGAAGTATCACAATGATTCCGGCTGAAACATAGGCGATAAGTTTGTTGATTCCACTAAGAGTATTAGCAGTAACTTCAGAGCGATTTACCTCTCTTACAACACTGATGGACTCCGCATAAGTAACGAGAGCCGGCTGCATTGAGACATCACTCAGATAGATCTGAAGATTGGCGGAATCTGCCAGAGGGTTCTCCGTAAATCCATCCGCATACTCCCCAAGGTACTCATCCTTAAAGCCTTCCCAGGCCTCATCAGCTGAAACATAAACAATCTCCCTTACCTCTGTTCTCCTCTCGAGATCACTCTTTACGGCAAGGATCTGATCCTCTGTAGTTCCCTCATTGAAAAAGACTGTTACAGAAACGCCTTCTTCCGCAGTCTTTACTACATGTTCGAAGTTGGTGATGATTGAATAAAAGATTCCGAAAAGAAACAGGCAGGCGCTGATCGTCGCAACAGAAGCCAGAGTATACCACTTATTTCTTCCCAGATTTTTAAAGCCTTGACCAATGGTATAAAAGAAACTATTAATCCTCATCGATGTACATACCCTCTTCCTCGTCTTCTATAATGACGCCCTTCTTCATGGTTATAACACGCTTCTTCATGGCATTAACTATCTCTCTGTTATGGGTTACCACAATGACTGTAGTTCCATTTTCATTGATCTGTTCCATGAGTTTCATGATTTCCCATGAATTGTTTGGATCAAGGTTTCCTGTCGGCTCATCGGCCAAAAGAATTGCCGGCTTATTTACAAGTGCCCTGGCAAGCGCAACTCTCTGCTGCTCACCACCGGACAGCTGGTTTATCTTATTCTTATATTTTCCCGCAAGGTTCACCGTTGCCAGGATAGACGGTACATTCCTTTTGATATCCCTTGCCGGTGTCTGTACGATTCTCTGGGCAAACGCCACATTTTCGTATACATTTCTGTCCTTAAGAAGACGGAAATCCTGAAATACAATTCCGAGATTTCTCCTAAACTTAGGAATCTTACTGTGTTTGATCCTCCGCAGATTATAGCCCAGTACAGTTATCTCTCCGTCTGTAGGAACCAGTTCGCGAAGTAGGAGCTTGATCAGCGTTGACTTTCCTGAACCGCTGTCTCCCACTATAAAAACAAATTCACCCCTCTTTATGTGAAGGGTGACTCCATTTAAAGCAGGTGCCCCCGTAGAATAAGATTTAGTCACATTTTCAAGTGTGATAACCTCATCCTCCGGAATCTGCCTGCTAACTCTTTTTCTCCTGTATCCTCTTTCCATAAAACTCCCCTTAATGCTCCGTGAAAATCATTATTTATTTTCACGTAAACTTCTCCATGTATTTCATATATCTGACTACCATAAGTGCAATCTTGAAGGTTATGGCATCATCAAAGACCCTGAGATCAAGTCCGGTGCTCTTCTGAAGCTTATCAAGTCTGTACACCAAAGTGTTCCTGTGGATAAAGAGCTGCCTGGATGTCTCAGAAACATTGAGACTGTTTTCAAAAAACTTATCAATGGTAGTAAGTGTTTCCTGATCAAAGTCATCAGGATTTCTCCCGCCAAATATCTCTTTAATAAACATTTTGCAGAGTGGAATCGGAAGCTGATAGATAAGACGACCGATACCCAATTCACTGTAACATATAACCTTTCTCTCATCAAAGAAAATCTTGCCAACATCAAGCGCCATCTTGGCTTCCTTGTAGGAGCGGCTCACTTCCTTGATCTCGCCCACAACTGTACCGTAGGCAACCCTTACTCCGGAAAGACCTTCTTTCTCAAGGGCCAGAAGCATCTCCTCTGCCACCTTTGAAATATCAGAAGGCTTGTACATATCGCTGACATCCTTGACAACGATCACATTGTCCTCATCAACCTCAGTTACAAAGTCACTACTGCTGCCGAAATGAGTTCTGGTGATCTCAAGGGCATTATTGTCCCTTCCGTTAGCAGACTCAATAATCATGGCTACTCTCTTGGAGTCAGTCTGAATATGGAGCTTCTTGGCTCTGCTGTAAATATCCACAAGAAGGAGATTATCAAGAAGCAGGTTCTTGATAAAGTTGTCCTTATCAAATCTCTCTTTATAAGCTACCAGAAGGCTCTGGATCTGGTAAGCTATCATCTTGCCAAGCATATATGTATTCTCACCGCTTCCGGTACAGATGAGAATATATTCAAGCTGCTGCTCATCATAAATTTTGAAGTACTGATATCCCTGGATTTCCTGTGAATCAGCCGGTGAATCAACAAAATCCCTGGTGGCCATGGTAACATTTCCAATATCTGAAGATGTAGATGCCACCTCCTTGCCATCGACATCCAGCACACAGAGATCAACATGAGCAATAGTCTTAAGTCCATCAATAGTATTCTGAAGAATCTGATTTGATATCATTTATCCTCTTTCCGCAACAGAAAATCGTTGCTAATATAAAGACTAATGTCATTTTAATACAAATGTACAAATAAATCTATATCTTAGAGGGTATTTTTTGTACATTTTTTAGAATTCCCCGTCAAATTTTACAAAAAGGGCATTATTTTTTTGGATGTAAGGTGAGAAAAGGGGGTATTAATCTTTTTTTGCCACAGGTCGATATAACCTATAGGATGAAGTGCAGATGTGCGCACCACTATTGGCACAGGAGGTGGAATATGGATATTCCCGCTTTATCAATGGCATTATCTCAGAACAAGATTCTTAACGATGTTGGCGTGGCAATGCTATCAAAGAGTCTGGATACTATGGAGAGCGCTGGAGAAGCGCTAGTATCAACAATAGACTCCGCGGCAGAATTGTCCGTTAATCCATATGTAGGAGCCAACTTCGACATGAGAATCTGAGAGATATTCAAAAAGCACCCGCAGTCACAAAGGCTGCGGGTGTTCTTTTTCTTTTATCATAACGTTGCAGAATAGAGCATATATATCACGCTGATCATCATTGACACTACAAGAGGAATAGTAATAAGCTTATAGCCCTGCTTTCTGGAGTTTTTAATCTCATCAAAGAAACTGATCCTTCCTTCGTTTCTTGCTATCTTTCGCACGATAAAATAAGCAATTACCGCAAAGATAAGGGCAGCCACCAAAAGATAGCCGGTATATGCCACATCAGCTACAGTTTCATTCATTCCATCCAGATATCCCTCAAGGGTACTCTCTGCCTCATCAATGACATCTCCTGTCGCAAACATCATTACAACTTCGATAGTATTAAAGAAAGCATGAGCAATAAAAGATGTCAGGACGCTTCCGGTAGCTTCCACCAACAGAGCCAGCATTATTCCCATGACAGTACCATAGGCAAACTGGTTAAAATTCATGTGCATCATTCCAAACATAACTGAAGACAGAAGGATTGACCCGATTATTCTTCCGGTTCTCTGGTAAGACTGCAGGATAACTCCTCTGAAAACAATCTCCTCCACAAAAGGACCAAAAATACCGATAGACAGGATCATGGCCCACATGGGCATATCAAGCACATCATCAGCTATTGCTGTAACAGAATTTTCCACAAACAGCATAGAAACATAATTTACAAATGCCACCACCGGAAATAGAGCGATGATATAAACAAACGTCAGAAAAACAGAAGATGGTCTGATCTTGTGAAATGGAATCAGCACCGAAAGCTTCTCTCCAGAATACAGCACCGCCGCCACAGCAGGAATAAGTATCATGGTCTCACTAATAACATTGTTAATGAGAATATTCAGAAAAAAGCCACCATTGAGATACCACAGAGAGACAACCAGAACAAGACCTATAGTTGCTAATATCATATACAAATATGCTCTGTTAGCTCTTCTGAAATCCATTTGATGCTCCTTGAAAATTTACTTTTTCTCTATAGAATCCTTGCCTATTGAAATACGCCCTTCCTTCAAAAGACGTCCAACAGCCCTCTTAAACTCGTTTTTGCTCATGGCAGTCTTTTCCCTGATGAGCTCCGGTGAAGCCTTGTCAGTAAATGGCAGCCTGCCACCATTGTCTTCAATCATCTTCATGAGCTTTTCAGCATCTGTGTCCATCTGAAGATACGCTTTTTCTCTGAGGCTAAGGTTAAGTCTTCCATCTTCTTTCACAGAGACAACTCTGGCGTTTACACTGTCTCCGATCTTGATATTTCCGTAAAGCTCTTTCTTGGGAATCAGTCCGGAATAAATATCATCGACTGCCACAAAGGCACCAAAATTATCACTCATCTCATATACTGTACCAATTACTTTGTCGTCCTTGCCATAAGGAGTCTTGCTGAGAAGATATGGATATACATTCATTGTGACGCAGAGTCTTCCGCTCTTATCCACATACAGCGCGCAGAGCACCTCATCGCCGGCGCTTACCTTTTTGGTCTGCTCCCTGAAGGGCAAAAGGACATCCTTCTCCAGGCCCCAGTCCATAAATGCGCCAATTTTCCCGGTCTCTTTTACCTTGAGAACCCTGACGTCGCCAAGCATAATCTTGGGAGTATTAGTAGTGGCAATAAGTCTGTCGCTGGAATCCTTATAAATAAATACCTCTATCTTTGAGCCTTCTTCTGCATCCTTAGGCATCTGCTTAATAGGCAAAAGAACCTTCTCCTGCCCATCCGGTGTATCTGAAAGATAAACTCCGAATTCAACTTTCTTTATTACTGTTAGTTCCTGTTTTTCTCCTAATCTTATCATGTGTCTCTCCGCGTTTTAAACTGAACACTACATATCACAGCTCCCTCATCATCGTTAAAACAAACTGTGTATATATTATTATCCAACATTTCGTTCACAATAACAATCGGATGAAGTACATCCGAAAGATATGCCTGTTTCTTGTACTCAGCCCTCATTGATATAATTCTTATGTTCCTCTCAGGAAGAAGCCCCATGGCCATTCTAATATACTGCCCGTTATTGACATGATTGTTGGTATCAAGGTGATATTCCCGGACAACTATGTCTTCTGCCTTAATCTTCCTGCCATCCTCAGGAATCAGAATCTTCCTGTCCTGATAATTCATCTGCAGTTTTTCCTGCACAGGATATGCCTCAATTATCTCAGGGGTAGCCTTACAGGGAACACCCTTAACAAAATCAAAAAGAGTCCAGATGGAATTAGCAATAGAAAGCCTCTCGCCATCTTTGGTATCCATAAAAAAGTTTCTAAATCCCATAGGTCCCTTGATCAAATAAGGAATCGTTCCAATTATGACTTCCTCGCCCAATCTGGGAAATCTGTTTATCTCGATCTGCCAGGCATTCAATACCCATGCCATACCCTTTTCCTTAAGAAAAGCCATAGAGGCCGGTCCATCTTCAGTCTGAAAGCTAGAGCAGTCTTGATAATAATCAATGAGGGACTCCATTGTCAGCACCGCATCTTTATCAACTTCACTATATCTGATTCTTGAATTAAAGGTGTACATCGAAATCTCCTATTTTTTTGGATAATGCAGACTCAAAACCTTCGATTAAACAAAAAAGCGAGATTGTTTCCAATCTCGCTTGAAAGCTGGGCTAGTAGGATTCGAACCTACGTAATGACGGAGTCAGAGTCCGTTGCCTTACCGCTTGGCGATAGCCCATCGACAAGAAATGATTATACGGGAGCTTCATCAAAAAAGCAAGTACTTTTTTTAAAAATTTTTAATTTTTTTATAAATTAGTCCGGAGCCCCCGCCAATACTGCAATAGCGGGGCTCCGAAATTTTCTTTTTAATCAGCCTTCAAACAAAAGATCTGCATAAGTCGGGAATGGCCAGTCTTCTTTTGCCACCAACATCTCAAGAGCATCAGCCGGGGCTCTCAGTTCATCCATAACAGGACGAACCTTGTCCTTATAGAAGAATGCTCTCTTTCTCTGATCTTCTATCACTGAAGCCTTTGCTTCAAGTTCTTTAAGCTTATCCAGGGCATTCTTCATCTTTTTGAGGTGTCCCTGAATCTCTTTAAGCTCATCAGCTTCAACAGAAGCATCCACTCCTGCTGCTGTTATTGCGTTTACATCTGCCGCAAGTCTTCCGGCATATTTCATAACAGCTGGTATTATCTGTTTTGAAGCCATATCTATCATGGTAAGAGCTTCGATATTTATTGTTTTAGCATAGTTTTCAAAAATGATCTCTTTTCTGGATTCAAGCTCAGTCCTGGTGTAAACTCCAAAATTCTCGAACAGTTTGATAGCTTTCTTTGTGGTAAGCATATCTGCTGCCTCGATAGTGGATTTAATATTTGGAAGGCCACGTCTCTTAGCCTCTGCAACCCAGTCCTCAGAATAACCATCACCATTGAAGATGATTCTCTGGTGCTCAGTCAGATATTCCTTGATAAGGTCATGTACTGCCACATCAAAGTTGTCTGCTTTCTCAAGTCTGTCTGCCGCTTCGCAGAATGCCTCTGCAACGATTGTATTCAAAGTAGTGTTGGAGCTGGCCATGGAATCAGAAGAACCAACCATTCTGAACTCAAACTTATTTCCTGTAAAAGCAAATGGTGAAGTACGGTTTCTGTCTGTTGCATCCTTCTCAAACTGAGGAAGTGTAGATACTCCGGTCTTTAACTTGCCACCCTTTTTGCTGGATTTTGCAACGCCGGTCTCTATAAGCTGCTTTACAACGTCCTCAAGCTGTTCGCCAAGAAATACTGAAATGATAGCAGGCGGAGCCTCGTTTGCACCAAGTCTGTGGTCATTTCCGACATCCGCTGCACTCTGTCTCAGAAGATCTGCATGAGTATCAACCGCCTTGAGCACACAGGCAAGTACAAAAAGGAACTGAATATTCTTATTCGGTGTATCTCCCGGATCAAGAAGATTTACGCCGTCATCTGTACAAAGAGACCAGTTATCATGCTTACCTGAGCCATTTACTCCGGCAAAGGGCTTCTCATGGAGAAGGCATCTCATGTTATGATGCTCAGCCACACGCTTCATGGTCTCCATAATTATCTGATTGTGATCAACAGCTATATTTGCTGTCTCGTAAACAGGTGCAAGCTCATGCTGTCCGGGAGCCACCTCGTTATGCTGTGTCTTATCAGGAACACCAAGCTTCCACAGCTCAGTGTTGAGATCCTTCATGAAGCCACCAACCTTCTCACGGATTACACCGAAATAGTGATCCTCCATTTCCTGGCCCTTAGGAGGCTGAGCTCCAAAGAGAGTCCTTCCGGTAAAAATAAGGTCCTCGCGCTTCATGGACTTATCCCAGTCCACAAGGAAATATTCCTGCTCGGGGCCAACGGATACATTTACCTTTGTAGCCCTGTCATTTCCAAAAAGCTTGACAATTCTAAGTGCCTGCTTATTGATTGCTTCCATTGAACGAAGAAGCGGAGTCTTTTTATCAAGAGCCTCTCCGGTATATGAACAAAAAGCAGTAGGAATGCAGAGAGTAACACCTGCGCCTGATTCCTTAAGGAAAGCCGGCGAAGTGATATCCCAGGTAGTATAGCCTCTTGCTTCAAAGGTAGCTCTGAGTCCTCCCGATGGAAATGAAGAAGCATCCGGTTCTCCCTTTATAAGCTCTTTACCTGAAAAAGAAGTTAGCATCCTGCCATCTTTTTCTGCACTGCCCACAAAGGAATCGTGCTTCTCAGCCGTAATTCCTGTAAGTGGCTGAAACCAGTGGGTGTAATGTGTTGCGCCATTCTCAACAGCCCACTCCTTCATAGCGTTAGCAACCACATCTGCGGATTCCTTTGAAAGTTCTCCACCATGTTCGGTAACATTCACAACTTCCTTGTATACATTCTTAGGAAGTCTCTCCCTCATTTTGGCAAGTGTAAAGACATTCTGCCCAAAAATCTCTTCTACGTTAACCTTGTCACACATATCTGCTGCCTTTCGTGTTTTATTTTCCTTAGGAATTCTAATCTGTTACATTTACGTATCATGTTACAACAACTTTATAAAAACGCAAAGGAAAATTTAATAGCATAACATCTTTAGCCATCAAAAAAGAAAGCCCCGGCATAAGCCAAAGCTTTCTTGGCATAGTTTAATCCTCTGATTTGATTCTAAGAATATCATATTTCTCAGGTTTCTCAGACAGATCCACATAGATGATCTGCTTGGAATGAGGGCAGGATTCTACCGGAGTACCATCTTCAGCATACATTCCATTTACTTTTACCTGTATATCTGTTCCATCGGGTTTCATTATCTCTATCATGTCACCGACAGAAAACTTGTTTCTCTGCTCAAATTTAGCATAGCCCCTGCTATCCAGCTCATCTACAATTCCAAGATAGATGTATTCATTAACATAGGTGTTGTTATCGTATATCTGTGCTTCCTCGCTGGGTTTTCCAAAATAGAAACCTGTGGTGAACTGACGATAGGTACATCTTGAGATCTGATCCAGATACCAGGGCATGTTCTCCCTGTACTTCTCTTCAGATTCAAAATAGTCATCTATTGCTTTTCTATAAGTCCTTGCAACAGTCGCAACGTACAGGGCAGTCTTCATCCTGCCTTCAATCTTGCAGCTGTCAACACCTGCATCTACCAGCTCCGGGATATGCTCGATCATGCAGAGATCCTTTGAGTTAAAAATATAGGTTCCCCTGTCATTTTCATAAACCGGAAGGTATTCACCCGGTCTTTTTTCCTCAACGATAGAATATTTCCATCTGCATGGATGTGTGCAGGCGCCCTTGTTGGCATCTCTTCCGGTGAAATAATTGGATAAAAGACATCTTCCGGAATAAGAAATACACATAGCTCCATGGATAAAGCACTCCATCTCAAGATCCTCAGGGATTTTTGATGTTATCTCTTTTATCTCATTCAAAGACAATTCCCTTGCAGCCACAACTCTCTTTGCACCAAGATCATGCCAGAAATTATAGGTCTCATAATTTGTATTGTTGGCCTGAGTTGAAACATGGATATCGATTTCAGGGCAGATTCTTCTGGCCTTCATGAATATTCCCGGGTCTGCGATTATAAGTGCATCAGGTTTGAGCTCTTTTAACTCATGCAAGTACTTATCTACTCCGTCAAGATCGTAGTTGTGGGCCAGGATATTGACAGTAACATGAACCTTAACTCCGTGAGCATGGGCAAACTCAATTCCTTCCTTCATTTCTTCAGGACTGAAGTTTTTGGCCTTTGCCCTGAGTCCGAAGGCATCTCCTCCGATGTAGACTGCATCCGCTCCAAAAACAACTGCTGTTTTTAATACTTCCAGGCTGCTTGCCGGTATCAATAATTCAGGTTTTTTCATAATAATTCTCCAACTTCTTACAACTTCACTGACAGTGTCATTCCATCTCCTACAGTGAGGATCACCGTATTCAGGGCTTCATTATGCTTTAACTCATAAAGATATTCCCTCATTCTCGCATGTATTGTCCTGTCTCTTCTGGTTACCGCAAAACGTGACTCGATAACATCTCCATCCTGAAGGACATTATCTGACACCAGTAATCCGCCTTTATTAAGGATTCTCAGGCAATCCGGCAAAAAATTGATATACTGCCCTTTTGCTGCATCCATAAAAATAAAATCATACCCCGGAGAGAGCGTTTTTAAGATTTCTGTCGCATCACCTTCCAGAAGTGTGATCTTATTGTCTGAGTCATACTTTATAAAATTTTCTTTTGCAATCGGAATTCGCTTTTCAAATTTCTCAATTGTAGTTATTTTTGTATCTTTATCGCTATAATACGCCATAAGAAGAGCAGAAAATCCCACCGCACATCCGACCTCAAGTATATTCAAGGGTCTGTTCATGGCAAGCAGAAATTTAAGAAGTGCCTGGGTATCCTTTCGGATAATAGGCACCTCGTCTTCTTTGGCTTTTTTCTCCAGCTCATCCAGGAAAGGGGCATTGCCACTGTCCAAAGAATTGATAAAAGCTGTCATTCTATCCTGTTCAATCACCGCTTGTTTCCTCTGGGTTTTCTAAAGGCTCCGGGGTATCCTCAGAAGCCTGCTCGCTCTCACTAGAAGATGTCTCTGCACCGCCTGCAGCGCCTTCTTCTGCTGTAGTCTCCGCAGACATTATCTGCAGCATTTCTTCCGCAGTCATTGACGTGCTAAGCTCATAGGTTCCTGCTGCCTCAAGCCCATGATAGTCGGAAAACATCTCCTGAACAACAAACAAATTCTTATCTGTAATAAGGCCTACATTTGAAAGCTTCTCAGCTATCTTTTTTGCAGAATCTCCATCAGAGATAGTCACAGAAACCGTTCTGCCTGTCCCCGATGAGACCGGAACCTGATTAAATATCCGATATCCGTAGTTATAAGCCACTTTTGAGTATTTGCTCATAAGCATAACTACTATTACAACAAACGCAATCTTGACAGCCGTGTCTAAAAGACCAAGCACAAATTTTCTGGCATTCATTAGCTTTTACTCCAAACTTAGTAGTTAGTATCCATAATAATCGGCATGATCATAGGTCTTCTCTTTGTCTTTTTCCAGATGTAATCGCTAAGAACATCTTTGACAATGCTCTTTAGCTTACCCCAGTCAGTGATTCCCTTTTCAAGAGCCTCAGTTACCTCATCCAGCACAAGATCCGTAGCATCATCAATAAGCTTATCCGACTCCCTTACATAGACAAAGCCTCTGGATACTATGCTTGGTCCGGATACAAGCTGTCCGCTTCCCTTTTCCAGTCCAAACACAACTATTACAATACCATCTTCAGCCAAATGTTGTCTATCTCTTAATACAACATTACCTACATCGCCAACTCCAAGGCCGTCAACAAGAATGGCCCCAACCGGAACCTTACCCTTGACCTTGGCACTTTCGCTATCCATTTCCAAGATTTCACCGGAATGAAGGATAAATATATTCTCCTTAGCAATTCCAAGCTGCTTTGCGATATTGGCCTGAGCTCTCAAATGTCTGTATTCTCCATGGACAGGAACAGAATACTTGGGCTTAACCAGAGTATAGATCAGCTTAATATCCTCCTGACAGGCATGTCCCGATACATGAACATCCTGGAATATAACTTCTGCACCCTTCATCTGAAGTTCATTGATAATATTGGTGACAGCCTTCTCGTTACCGGGTATCGGATGAGATGAGAAAATAACTGTGTCCCCGGGGCCTATAGCAATCTTTCTATGCTGACCGTTTGCCATTCTGCTGAGGGCAGCCATACTTTCTCCCTGGCTTCCGGTGGTAATGATAACAGTCTTGTTCTCAGGGTAATTCTTTATATTGTCTATCTCCACGAGAGTATTCTCAGGAATCTGAATGCATTCAAGTTTCTGGGCAATATCAATGATGCTGACCATGCTTCGGCCTTCAACCACCACTTTTCTGCCGCACTTATGGGCAGTATTGATGATCTGCTGAACTCTGTCAACATTTGAAGCAAAGGTTGCTACTATGATCCTGTTGTTCTCATGTTCCTCAAAAAGAGTATCAAGCGCCCTTCCTACAGTTTTTTCGGAAGCTGTAAAGCCCGGACGCTCTGCATTTGTGGAATCACACATAAGGGCAAGTACACCTTTTTTACCAATCTCGGCAAAACGCTGAAGATCGATCGGGTCTCCGTATACAGGCGTGTAATCTACCTTGAAGTCTCCTGTATGCACAACAATACCTGCCGGTGAATAAATAGCAAGGGCTGCTGCATCTACAATCGAATGATTGGTCCTTATAAACTCAACTCTGAACTGACCAAGGTTTATGGACTGACCAAATTTAACAACTTTTCTCCTGGTGGTCTTAAGAAGATTATGTTCCTCCAGCTTGTGCTCGATTATTCCCATTGTCAGCCTTGTAGCATAAACAGGTACGTTAAGCTCATGAAGAACATAGGGAAGTGCCCCTATATGATCCTCATGTCCATGGGTTATCACAAATCCCTTCACCTTGTCTATATTATCCTGAAGATAAGTGATATCAGGTATTACAAGGTCAATTCCCAGCATCTCGTCTTCGGGAAAAGACAATCCGCAGTCCACCACAATAATACTGTCCTCATATCTGAAGGCAGTGATATTCATTCCAATCTGCTCAAGACCACCCAAAGGGATGACCTGCAGCTTGGATGTATTTTCAGTTTTGTTTTTGCTCAAAATATTTCCTCCATTATTATTTTTCATTGAAAGGAATATCTTTTAAGAACGCCCGTAAACAACTAACTGCAGCATATACAGCCCCATCCTGTATATACCAAAGCAGCCAACAGCATCACCTTCTCAGGTCTCCCATTGCAGATGCATGCTCTGTCACATAAGCATTTCTCCTATCAGATATCCAGATCTATGTCGTCTTCTTGAAGTAGCTTGCGAAATACGCCTGCAACAGCTTCCAGTTCCAGGTCGTCATCTACTATCACATATACTGCTTCTTCATCTTTGATATCGGAGTCATCACGCAGAATAAGCGCTTCTCCGTCACCATCTTCTTCATCAGTGACAAGAAGGTATGTCTTGGCACCTATAACAGTCTGTTCCAGGCAGTAGAATTCTACTGCTTCCTCCCCATCGGGGCTAAATACTATCTTTTCCAAATCTGTCTCCATTTGCCTGTATTTCAGGTCTTGTCCTTGCTATTATCCAGATAATCCTGCAAAATTATCTGAGCCGCAATCATATCTACATATTCCTTGCGCTCACGTCCTTTTATACCGGCTTCGTCCATTATTTCATCAGCCTCCACCGTAGTCAGACGCTCATCCCACATTATAACCGGAATCCCGGTTCTTCTCTCTATCTTGTCCTTGAATTCAAGGCATAACTCAGAGCGCTCAGAGGGAGTCTGGTCCATGTTCAGCGGAAGACCTAAAACAATCTTCTCCACACTGTATTCCTGGATAAGCTCTTCAATGCGCGCTAAAGTTTTTCTAAGTTTGTTTTCCTCTTTCCTACGGATTATCTCTCTGGCCTGAGCAGTCAAAAGAAGCTCGTCACTAAGAGCAACTCCAACTGTCTTGGATCCGTAGTCAAGACCCATTATTCGCATGCGTTTCTCCGTTTCTTGAATTACAAATTCAAGATTTTGTGTTTCGCGAGACGCGTCATTTTATTTCTTGCTGTTCCAATTATTGCTCTTGATGTACTCTGTGAGCATCTCCTCAACAAGCTCGTCACGCTCAACTTTCATGATAAGGCTTCTTGCACCCTGATGGCTGGTAATATAGGTTGGATCACCAGACATGATATATCCTACAATCTGATTAACCGGATTATAGCCCTTCTCTAAAAGAGCATCATATACAACAGAAAGAACTTTCTTAACTCCGGTTTCTGAGTCCACTTCAACTTTAAAGTATTGTGTGTTTCCTAAATCCTGATCCGCCATAGCTTCCTACTCCAATCCTTATTAACTGTTGTTAAAGAGTTTCATCTATAAAAGCCGATATATGATTAATTGTACACTACTCATTTCAAATAAGCAACGTATCCAAATTAAGGAAGCCTTTTACATTTTCCTCTGTGATAGTACCGGAGAGCTTCTCAGAGAATCTATCATCATCACTGCTCATGGCGATTCTGACATATCTTTCAGTATGACCTATCATGTACTCTTTTCCCTTTATTTCCTCCATATCCTCCCAAAGGATCCTTACCTTCTGTCCTACAAAATTATTCCTGTAAACTTCAGACTGGGTCCTTGTCATATGGATAAGTACATCACTCCTTAGAGTTTTTTCCCTGTCAGTCAGCTGCTCCTTCATTCCTGCAGCAACCGTTCCTTTTCTTGGTGAGTACTTAAATACATGCATTTCGTAAAAGTTGATATCCTCTACGAAACGGCGGCTTTCCTCGAACTCTTCCTCTGTTTCTCCCGGAAAACCAACAATCACATCAGTTGTGATAGCTGGTCTGTCAAAGCACTCTCTAAGAAGTCTTACTCCCTCTCTGAATTCAGAAGTAGTGTAATGTCTGTTCATTCGCTTTAGAACACTGTCACAGCCGCTTTGAAGTGAAAGATGAAAGTGAGGGCAGAGCTTACTTACAGCCGCAAGTCTTTTGGCATTCTCAGGAGTAATAATCCTGGGCTCCAATGATCCCAGTCTTATTCTCTCAATTCCGGAAAGCTCACCTATTTTCTCCACCAGGTCTATGAGCGCTGCTTTCCCCTTATCAACCCCGTATGAGCTGATGTGAATACCGGTGAGGACCACTTCCTTGCAGCCTTTTTGAATCAGGCCTCTTATCTCTCCCAGGATATCATTTTCGTCTCTGCTACGAATTCTTCCTCTTGCGTAAGGGATTACGCAGTATGAGCAGAACTGATTGCAGCCATCCTGGATCTTAATATATGCCCTTGTATGCTCCGGCATGTCTGAAAGAAGCATTTCTTCAAAAACATCAGTGTGATTGATGTCAATGATCGAGCTTCCTCCAAGAGTTTTATCTGTATCGCCTTTAGCCTCAAAAAACGTATTCAGTATTTCTACAATTTCGGACTTTTTATTATTTCCTACCGCAAGATCTATGCATTCGTCCTTCTTTACGCCCTCAATGCCGGTCTCAACATAGCATCCAACTGCAACAACTACCGCCTCGGGGTTTTCCTTCTTCGCTCTGTGGAGCATCTGCCTAGACTTTCTGTCAGCAATATTTGTTACCGTGCAGGTATTGATGATATAGATATCGGCTTTATCAGTAAACGGCACTATCTCACAGCCTGCAGCCTTGAGTTTCTGCCCCATGATATCCATTTCATAGCTGTTTACTTTGCACCCAAGATTGTGCATAGCAACCTTCATTCCATTGATTGACTTTTCCATACTATTATGCATATTCCCCGTTCTTTCTAACATTTTCGGAACCAAATCATTGACTTTTATCTTTTCTACGTTTACTATAAAGTAAAAGAAGGAGGTATTTGCGCAATGAAGACCGTAAAAATTTCTTTAAATTCAATCGATAAGGTAAAATCTTTCGTAAACGATATTACGAAGTTTGATTATGACTTCGACCTCGTTTCCGGCAGATACGTTATCGATGCCAAGTCTATCATGGGTATTTTCTCATTGGATCTTTCTAAGCCAATCGACCTTAACATCCATGCAGAAGACGGCGCAGATGAGGTTCTCGAGATCTTGAAGCCTTACATGATCTAATCCTCCTGGATTAGATCCATAAAAAAGATTATTATAGACCATCAAGAGGCAGTGCCTCAAGATGGTCTTTTTTCTGCGCATTAAACCTCAATAACTTCGTCAGTATCCAGAGCTGTCTGTACAAGCTCATCTATCTTTTCAGAGAGATCTTCCTCATGCTTTCTGATGATATCAGCCCTTGGCTTTGTAACAGGATGTTTTGCCACAAAAATAGTGCAGCAGTCCTCGTAAGGAAGGATTGAAGTCTCATAAGCATCGATCTTCACGGAAATATCCACAATATCCTGCTTATCAAAGGCTATAAGAGGCCTGTAAACAGGAATATCCGTTACAACCTCACCTGTACACATAAGGCTCTGCATGGTCTGGGAAGCAACCTGCCCTATACTCTCTCCGGTGATAAGCCCCATGCATCCGGTATCTCCGGCAATCTTATCAGCAATTCTCATCATATATCTTCTCATAATGATGGTCAGCTCATCATGCGGACACTTCTCATAGATATACATCTGAATGTCTGTAAAGTTTATTACATGAAGTCTTACTTTTCCGGTATATCTTGAAATGACCTTAGCCAGATCAATTACTTTCTGCTTGGCTTTCTCACTGGTGTATGGAGGCGCATTAAAGTACACAGCCTCTATATCAACACCTCTTTTTGCAACCATATATCCTGCAACAGGAGAATCGATTCCTCCGGACAAAAGAAGCATTGCCTTTCCGGCAGTTCCAATTGGCATTCCGCCGGGGCCCGGGATAACCTCGGAAAAGATATTTAGTTTTTCCCTAATCTCTACATTAAGGAGAATCTCAGGATTATGAACATCAACCTTCATATCCTCATAAGCGTCTAAGATTCTTGCACCGAGCTCAGCAGCCATTTCCATAGAATCCAAAGGATATCTCTTATCCACGCGGCGAACCTTTACCTTGAAGGTTTTATGCTTGTCCGGATATACACCATCAATAAAATCAAGGACTGCCTTAGTTACTCCATCCACATCAGGAAGATTGTTCTCACCATCTCTGGAAATAGTGACCGCAGGGCAGATTCCTGTCACACCAAATACGGTCTTAAGCTGACCGACGGTTTCATCGAAATCGAAGCCCTCTGCCTCAATGTATACTCTTCCTGCCACTTTTGATATGGAAAATTTTCCATCGCACTTGGAGAGGACACGATTGATCTGTTTTACAAGGGCATCTTCAAAAATATACCTGTTCTTTCCCTTTACACCTATTTCAGCGTATTTGATTATAAAAGCATGATACTGCATAAAATATTATCCTTTCTTAGTGACGGTAAAACTTTCTCATGGTTTCTACCTGTGAACATAACGTATCAAGGAAATAATCAATTTCCTCTTTTGTAGTCATAATAGATAAGCTGATACGGATTGTAGACTCCAGCAGATTCTTATCAAGACCTATAGCCTGAAGCGTATCAGAAATGTGTGGATTGTTGGAAGTGCAGGCACTTCCTGCGGAGACATATATCCCTTTACTGCTAAGCATGTTCAAAACCGTCTCAGCAGCAAGCCCTCTTATTGATAATGAAACTATATGGGGCGCTCCCTTCTCGCACTCAGGGCCATTTATCTGAATGTCTGTAAGTCTGTCTTCAAGAGATAAAATCAGATATTTCTTGAGTTCATAAAGTTCTTTTATATGTGCATCGAAATTCTCATAGCACTTCTTGGCTGCAAGAGCCATTCCTGCTATTCCGGGCACATTCTCAGTGCCGGATCTCATTCCCTTTTGCTGGCCACCTCCGTAAACTATAGGGGTAACTTTGGCTCCCTTCCGGATATACAGAAAGCCAACACCCTTGGGGCCATGAATCTTGTGGCTGCTTACAGATAAAAGATCTATGTTCATAGCCCTGGGTCTTATCAGTACCTTACCATAGGCCTGAACTGCATCCACATGAAAAAGAGTATCCGGATTTATCCTCTTTATAAGCTCTCCGGCCTCTTTGATCGGTTCAACTGCTCCTATCTCGTTGTTCACAAACATCATGGAAACGAGGATTGTATCCTGTCTGATAGCATTTTTTAGTGTATCAAGATCCACTACGCCATCATTCCCAACCGGAAGATATGTAACTTCAAAGCCTTCATCTTCAAGATGAATCGTAGTCTCCAGAACTGCCGGGTGTTCAATAGCAGTAGTTATTATATGTTTGCCGCGCCATGCATTTGCCTTAGCCGCACCCAGAATCGCCATATTATCGGACTCTGTTCCACCGGATGTAAAAACAATCTCCTGAGGATCAACCTTAAGAGTGCCGCTTATGATCTCTCTTGCCTCAGCGAGCCTTCCTGAAGAAACCACTCCCATATGATGAACGCTTGAGGGATTTCCATACTCTGTTGTCATTACCTTGGCCACCAGCTGCGCAACCTCATCAAAGGCCTTTGTAGTAGCCGAATTATCTAAATATGCTTCCATGATTTTCTTTTATCTATCCTTTATATTAAACGTAAAAATCAACCTTCCAGATGATACATCAACCAGGAAATAATGGCAAAGCCTGCGGTTTCTGTACGAAGGATTCTTTTGCCCAAAGTAATGGGCTTTATTCCATTGTCCTGACACATTGCTATTTCTTCCTCTGAAAAGCCGCCTTCCGGCCCGATAAAAATAGCAATGTTCTCTCCGGGTTTAATGCTTTCTATGATCTCTTTGGTAACCTCCATTCCCTTGGCATTTTCATAGGGAATAAGCTTTACCTCCATAGCCTTAGCGTATTCTACAGCCTGCTTTAGTGTCATTGGCATAGTTACCTCAGGCACTATGGCACGTTTGCTCTGCTTGGCTGCCGCCTCGGAAATAGCCTGCCACCTCTTAACCTTGGCCTGAGCCTTCTTTTCATCAAGCTTTACAACACATCTTTTGGTCGACGTGGGAATGATCTGAAAGGCCCCCAGTTCCACAGCCTTCTGTATTATACGCTCCATCTTATCGACCTTAGGAAGCCCCTGGAAAAGATATATCTTAGAAGGAAGTTCATTTCCAACCTCCTCAATAAAACAGAGCTTGCCTATTACTGAGGCTTCGTTAAAGCTCTCTATTTCGTAAAAGATCTCTTTGCCGGTATCATCATCTCTGATACTGACAGAAAACTGCTCTCCAATCCTCATTCTGAGGACATTGGCTATATGGTTGAAATCACTGCCCGTAATCTCAACATTTTTAAAGTCATTGGTTATCTGACTGCTGTCCACAAAGAAGTGATACATTAGTTTTTCCTCGAAGTGATTGAAACCCAGTCTCCCTGATGATGGATCTCCAGTATTTCAAGTCCGGCATCAAGATGTGCCTTTTTGACCTCTTCTTCCTTTGTATTTATAATACCTGATGTTATGTAAATTCCTCCGGTCTTAAGCTGATTCAAGATTACCGGGGTAAGAGGAACCAGCACATTGGCAAGAATATTGGCTACAACAATATCATACTTATCGTATCCTACTTTATCCTGAACGGCCTTATCATCAATGATATTGCCTATCATCATGTCAAACTTATCTAAAGGAATATTATTGTTTTCCATGTTCTCTTTAACCGCAGGAACTGCACACTTATCCAGATCAGTTCCAACAGCATGTTTTGCGCCAAACATAAGAGATAGAATTGAAAGAACTCCACTTCCTGTTCCAACATCAAGAAGCTCTGTATCCTCATTTACATATTTCTTAAGCATTCTGATGCAGAGCTGTGTTGTTTCATGCATCCCGGTTCCAAAAGCTGTACCTGGATCAATATGAAGGACCATCTCTGCCCTATTCGCATCTTCCTCGGTCTCTTTTTCCCAGGAAGGAATCACAAGTATATCATCAATATAAAATTTATGGAAGTACTGTTTCCAGTTATTGATCCAGTCAATATCTTCTGTAACATCAACGGATATTGTACCATCGCCGATATCAGAAAAGCTCCTGAGTTCATCCAGTTTCTCCCTAATTGCTTCTGTCATTTCTTCAGGAGTCTTCTTGAGTTTCACGTACTCTCCGTTATCATCCGGAAGCTCAACTGTCAGCATATTCTCATCATCTATTTCAACGAAAAAGTTGAGGTAAGCTGCACCTGACTCAATCCCGTTATCCATCTCATCAGGCTCAAGTTCCGGCGCATCAATGAACATCTGCTCCTTGTCCGCAGCAGACAGTGGCGCGTTATCCTCTATCTGAGCTCCCTCAAGGCCAATATCCTCAAGATAACTAACAATTATATCCTCAGATTCTTCATTTGTACGAACTCTAAACCTCATCCACTTCATGTAAAAAAGCTCCTCTTAAACACCATATGTCATGATATCTTGAATCATGCTCTCACGAAACCCGCAGCAAGTGCGGATTTCTGAAATTTCATCTAAGAACTCATACGATTTCAAACGTAAGTATACTACATAATTAACCATGGAAGTATAACATATATATCAACTATTTGTTAACAATAAAAAAATAGCGCTGGACAGCTGCAAATGAATAGTGCAAATATGTGCAATTCTTGTACGAGTAGGTTGATTTACAAAATGAAAAATCGTGGGGGTGCTGACTGTTCTGAACAACGCTGAAAGGAAGCACCCCCACGATTATGAATTTTAGTAAATCACCGCGCAGACGAAAACAAGCATATTCGCACTATTCATCGTAGCGTTAGAGTTTATTATTTAAAGAAGCCCTTTTTCTTTTTGCCGCCGCCATCGTTTGGCCCTTTATCACTATTTCCAAGCACTCTGTCAGCAGCTCCCAAAGAATCTCCGGTCTTCTCATCAAACTGTTTGAGAATATCCTTTGCCTCCTTGGAGAGTTTCTCGGGAACCTGAACTACAAGAGTCACATAGTGATCTCCTCTAGTATCCTTATCCCTAAGAGATGGAACTCCCTTTCCACGAAGTCTGACTCTTGTATCAGTCTGTGTTCCGGCCTTCACATCATAGGCTACCTTACCGTCAACAGTATCAATGATTACCGTTCCGCCAAGAGCAGCAATTGCAAAAGACATAGGAACAACAGAATAAATATCATAGCCTTCACGCTGGAAAATAGGATGATCAGAAACAATAACCTCTACAAGAAGATCTCCTCTTGGACCGCCATTGATACCAGGTTCGCCTTTTTCTCTGATCCTTACGCTCTGACCATTATCAATACCCGCGGGAATTGAAACCTGAATCTTCTTCCTGCTGGCAATATAGCCTGTTCCGTGACAATCAGTACACTTTTCCTTGATAACCTTTCCGGTTCCTCCACACTCAGGACATGTCTGAACGTTTCTGACCGTTCCAAAGAAAGATTGCTGTGTATATACTATCTGTCCCTTGCCTCCACACTTTGAACAGGTCTGTGGAGTTGTTCCCGGCTTAGCTCCTGAGCCATGGCAGGTAGGACATGGATCCTTAATTGTAAGTTCCAGTTCCTTCTCGCATCCAAATACCGCTTCAAGGAAAGTTATGCGTACACTGGCACGCAGATTAGCACCCTTTGAAGGGCCATTTCTGGAAGCGCCTCTTGATCTTCCGCCACCAAAGAAATCACCAAAGATATCTCCAAATATATCTCCGAAATCAGCTCCGTTAAAATCAAAGCCACCAAAGCCGCCTGCTCCGCCGCCTTCAAATGCTGCATGTCCGAACTGATCATACTGTCTTTTCTTCTCAGGGTCACTGAGTACAGCATAGGCCTCAGAAGCTTCCTTAAACTTGTCAGCTGCTGACTGGTCTCCGGGATTCATATCCGGATGGTACTTCTTTGCAAGTACTCTGTATGCTTTTTTTATCTCATCCTCAGTAGCGCTCTTGCTTACACCAAGGACCTCATAATAATCCCTTTTCTGTTCTGCCATAATGCTCCTTATAATTCGCGCTGATAAAGGAATTGCTCCGTTGCAATGTCTTTTTACCGCAAAGTCATAACGCGATTTATGTAGCCAACATCGCGTTATGACCCTTCGTCCTTTTATAAAATTATATTCTTGGAAAAGAAAATCCTAGAATATTAGTTACTGTTCACTCGCATGCAGCTCGCTCCAGTAACGAATTCGCGCATTCGTTCCAATTCGACTTCGTCGAAGGAACGCGCTCACTCCTGTATCAAGTTCTCACGAAATGCGCAGCAGAGTGCGCATTTCTGCCTGAACAGTAACGAATATTACACCTCTCTATAGTCGCCGTCAACAACGTTATCGCTGTTATCTGATGCGTTTGAAGAAGCACCGCTCATGTCAGGACCTGCACCTGCTCCCATGTTAGGGCCTGCGCCTGCTGCACCCTGAACGTTCTCATACATCTTTGCAAACAGAGCCTGAGCATCATTCATGAGCTTCTCTTTCTGGCTCTTTAAGGAATCGATCTCAGAATCTGAAAGTTCCTTATCCTTTGTCTGCTCAAGAGTTTCTTTAAGAGCTTTGATGTCATCCTCTACAGTTGCCTTCTGTGAAGCGTCAATCTTGTCGCCAACTTCCTGAAGAGCCTTCTCTGTCTGGAATACGAAAGAATCAGCGTCATTACGTGCATCAATGCCTTCCTTACGCTTCTTATCCTGAGCTTCGTACTCCTGAGCTTCCTTAACTGCCTTATCAATGTCTTCATCAGACATGTTAGAGCCTGCAGTAATTGTAATGTGCTGCTCCTTGCCTGTTCCAAGATCCTTAGCTGATACATTAACGATACCGTTTGCATCGATATCGAATGTAACCTCGATCTGAGGTACACCTCTCATTGCTGGAGGGATTCCATCAAGTCTGAACTGTCCAAGAGACTTGTTGTCCTTAGCGAACTGTCTCTCACCC
>JAFPVA010000270.1 GCA_017413105.1 Butyrivibrio sp.
AATATAATCCTTATCACCACCGTCATAAAGATCGGTATGTACGGCATCGGGAATGATCATAAGCTCTTTATTTTCAGCATATTTGCTTTCCTTTGTCATTGCCTCAAAAGCGTCTTTCGAGAAGTAACAGGAATGAGCCTTTTCACCGTGAATCAGAAGAACGGCACTTCTGATCTCGTTTGAATATTTTAGGATGGGCTGGTTTATAAAAGACTCACATCCGGTCACATTCCAACCACCATTAGAGTTAAGGCTTCTTGCATGATATCCACGATCGGTCTTGTAATAGCTATGGTAATCCTTAACAAAGAAAGGTGCATCCGAAGGCAACGGATCGACAACTCCACCGCCAAGCTTATAATCACCCGATTTCAGATCCTCCAACCTCTGAGCACACATAGCTTTCTTCTTCTCATAACGTGCCTCTTCACTGTCCTCACTGTCAAAGTAACCTTTTGCGTTCACCCTGGTCATATCATACATGGTGGATGCCACGGTTGCCTTTATTCTCGTATCAAGCGCCGCCGTATTGATCGCCATTCCGCCCCAGCCGCAGATACCTATGATCCCTATCCTGTCAGGATCAACTCTGTCATTCAGGGAAAGAAAGTCAACCGCCGCCATGAAATCCTCAGTATTGATATCCGGGGAAGCCATATATCTTACATTCCCGCCACTTTCTCCGGTAAAAGAAGGATCAAACGCTATTGTCAGAAAGCCTCTCTCTGCCATGGTCTGCGCATACAATCCACTGCACTGCTCCTTAACCGCACCAAAGGGACCGCATACTGCGATTGCGGGAAGTCTGCCCTCTTTATCTTTGGGTACATACAGATCTGCCGCAAGTGTTATCCCATATCGGTTCACAAAGGTCACCTTGCTGTGGTCTACCTTATCGCTCTTAAGGAATGTTTTGTCCCATTCAGTTACCAGTTTCAGTTCTTCCTTTTTGATCATGATTTCATCCTCCGTTCTCTTATCACTGTTTATCCGCTTCTTTTTGTGTCTGTCTGATCAGATAGTCCATCCGATCAACCTTCCTCTGACTGTCGTGCATTTCCTCCACCAGATCACATCGACATTTTCGAAGATACTTTACGAGCCCGTCCATATCTCCGGCTTCGTAAAGTGCTTTTGCTCTCCTTGTTCCTTCCGCAGAGCATCCACTGTCTGTAAGATTTCCAATCAGGGTTTTTACTTCCATCTGTCCTACCTCGTATCCTCATTATATTTACTTGACGAATTCTTCGCTAATGAATAAAATGAATATCGTGATATTCCAAAATGGAATGTCATGTAGCAATGAGCAGTGCATATGGATTTATAATTAGTGCGTTGGGAGTTTGCTCGCATAAGCACTAAATTATAAATCCATATATTCGGCGAATGCCGAAGAACTGGAGGATTCTATGGAGATCAAAAGCCTGCGATACTTCCTTGCCGTCGCAAGGGAAGAGAATATGACAAAGGCTGCGGACATGCTTCATGTCACACAGCCTACGCTTTCAAAAACATTAAAATCACTCGAAGATGAACTGGGAAAGAAGTTGTTCACACGTCACAGCTTTAGCATATCCCTGACTGATGAGGGGATGCTTCTTCGCGACCGTGCGGAAGATCTCATCGCCATGGCCGACCGTATAGAACAGGAATTCATCACCCTTGACGATATCACCGGCGGGGATATCTATTTTGGACTGGCAGAAAGCTTTCAGATACGGCATCTTGCAAAAGAAATCCACAAGTTAAAGAACCGATATCCCGGTTTTACCTACCATATCACCAGTGGAGATACCGAGCAGGTGACGGAAAAACTTGATAAAGGCCTGCTTGATTTTGCGGTATTATGTGAAAAGCCAAACTCTGCAAAATACGATTACTTGAAATTTCCGGAAGCCGATGTCTGGGGAGCTGTCATGCCTGCTGATCACCCTCTCGCCAAGAAGAAGTCCGTTAGAGTAAAGGATCTTATCGGTAGGCCATTATTCTGCTCTGAACAAAGCTGGAACAACGAAATTCCTCAATGGGCAATGGATAGTTTTGACAAGCTTCATCTTGAGGGCTCTTTCCGTCTGTCCTATAACGGTTCCATGTTTGCAAAGGAAGGGCTTGGGATCCTGCTAACCTTTGAGCATCTGATCGACTGCTCCAAAGAGAGCGGGCTTGTTTTTCGTCCCCTTTCACCTAAACAGACATCCGAGTTGTATCTGATATGGAATAAATATCCTTCTTTTACTCCCATAGCTGAAAAATTCCTTACACAGATCAAAACATCGTTCCACAAACCGTAGCAAAATTCTCTTCCCGTATAAACGACGATATGCTTTTCCTGCACATATAACAAAATACTGTTTTACTCGAAAAAAGCGAATAAATATTCAGTCCTTCTTTTCTTTAAACTGTATCCTCTGAAATCTGTCGGAATACACGAGTTCTACTGGCTCATGAAGTCCATCATCCATATATTCTTCAGGAGTTCTTAATGTATCTCCGTATAATTTGAAATCCCAGATCTTACT
>JAFPVA010000271.1 GCA_017413105.1 Butyrivibrio sp.
AGGAAACCGAGCCGGAAAAAACATGGAAATCTGCTGTAGAGAACCTGCCAGAGGACTTCATATTTGGAATGGATGCATCTTCTGTTCTTGTGGAAGAAAAAAGTGGAGTTAAGTACTATGGCTTTGATGGACAGGAACAGGATGTATTTAGTGTTTGGTCAACAACTCAATACGCCCAGTAAACATGGGCATTTATAACGATTTTTGCTATGCTAAAGTGCAAGGAAATCTTAGCATAAAAACGCATTTATGGGCTTTATAGCATGCACTTTGAGGCAAAAATCATGTACAAAACTCCAGATTATGACTACGAACAGTTAAGCTTTACCAATTTCAATTCCTCCTGCGGTTTGCAGCTTGATCCAGATAATGAATGGATAAGAGTTTCTAAGCAACTGCCATGGAGAGCCTGGGAATCAATGTATGCTATCCAGTTCCCGTCCGAAACAGGCAATGTTGCCAAATCCTGCAGAATGGTAATGGGGTCACTGATCATACAGATGCGCATGGGCTTTACTGATCGTGAGCTGGTTGAGCAGATTCGCCAAAACCCGTATTACCAATACTTCATAGGTCTGTCTGCATTCCAGCATGAAGCCCCATTTGCACGCACTCTGCTCGTAGAGTGGCGCAAGAGGATTGATCTTGAGTTTGTCGTTAAAGCCAATGATCTACTATGTGATGCGGCACCAAAAACTTTCAAATTCCGCAAAGGTAAAAGCGTATTCAAGCATGGCACATTACTGGCAACGCAGATATGTGATGCAACTGTTGCTCCTCAGTACATTCGATTCCCGCAGGACACATCTCTGCTGAATGAAGCAAGAGTAAAGCTTGAGGCAATGATAGACTTCTTCTGCAAAGCCTATGGTTTTGAAAAGCCAAGAACCTACCGCAAGGTTGCACATAAGGAGTACCTTGCATTTGCCAAGTCAAAGCGGCCAAGCACTGAGAGAATACGAGCAACAATCAAAGCACAGCTCTCATATGTCCGCAGAGACCTCGGATATATTGACGATTACATGCATAAAGGCTATGCACCAGCTGAGAAGTTCATCGATAACATTATTACAATTCACATCCTGTATGAACAGCAGCTTTACATGTATGAAAACAATACTCACAAGGTTGATAACCGCATAGTCAGTATCGGATTACCCTTTGTACGTCCTGTTGTAAGAGGCAAATCGAAGGCTCCGACAGAGTTTGGAGCAAAGTTGCATCTGAGCATAGATGAAACAGGCTTTGCCAGAATAGAGTATCTCTCATTTAATGCTTACAATGAAGGACCTATGCTAATCGAGGCTCTGAATGCCTACAAATACCGCAATGGCGTTTATCCCGAAAGAGTGCTTGTTGATCAGATATACCGAACCAAAGCAAACATCGCATTTTGCAAGAAAGAAGGCATCAGGATGAGCGGTCCGAAACTTGGACGGCCAACAACAGATGCAGATGAACTAAAGAAACAGCGCAAAACTGAGGCAAAGGACAACTCTGACAGACTTGAAGTAGAGCGCTATTTCAGTACTGCCAAAAGGCGCAACGGTATGGGTGTTATCAATAAAAAACGTGAAGACACCTCTCTGTCAACAATAGCCATGTCAGTACTTGTAACAAATCTTTTTGGTACATTTATACTTGCAGTTGAGGAGGCGGATGCAAATGAAGCTGAATCTTCCTTACGGCAGAAAAAACGTAAGCTTTAGGTGGTCTCAACTCCTAAAAAAGGAGTTGTTGACCAAACACTATGTAATGATTTTGATGAAGATGCAGATGATACCATGGCGAGAAAACAGAAGCCTTGGGAAAAAGTGAAACTTTCTTTTTGTAAG
>JAFPVA010000272.1 GCA_017413105.1 Butyrivibrio sp.
CAACTTCCAAGGGGAAATAGGGACTTGCGACGGAACATGCTGTGCATGTTCCTAGTCCTGGAAGGAGCGAAGCTCCTTTCAGGGAACCCACTGGGTGAGAGGGACTCTCCCCAGTGGGTTATACGAAAAAAGCCCCAGGCTTTATGCCTGAGGCTTTTTCGTATCATACAGTGCGGAAGATGGGACTTGAACCCACACGATGTAAGCATCACAAGATCCTTAGTCTTGCTCGTCTGCCAATTCCGACACTTCCGCGAACCGTCGCGACTATCTCGTCGCGACTCATCTATAATATCAAAACATTTCACAAATGTCAACAACTTTTTTAAGCAGCTTTCATCTTGTCAAAAATTCCGGCTATTGTAGCTGCATCGGTCTTGCCAATCTTGTCCTTAAGTCCAAGAACGATCAATACTGTGGTGGCCATGACCTTGGTCTCCTTGACAGGGTTATAGTCGCTTGCGCAGAAAGCAATGGAGGTGGCCATCTTCATGCCGGTATCCCTCACAAGCTCATCCTTGTTCTCGTAGCCATTTCCTTTGCATACAAGATCCAGAGTATCCCTGTTCTTAAGCTCTTTTTCCATGACCTCTTTGGAACCTACCATTTCACTGTAGCTGTTCTTGATGTCGCTTATGACCTTCTGTCCACGCTTGGTGTCTGTATAGTAGTTCTTTAACATCTTTCTGTCCTTGACTACTCGGATACAGTAGGAAGCAAACCGGATACCTGCATCAACAACAGCCTTTACGACGCCTGTGGCAACTCCTGCGTCTATCTTGCCAAAGATTTCCTGTGCAAGTGCAACGCTGAGCTTCATGGCATCTTCTGCAATGGCAACATCCTGAATGGTGTCAGCGGTCTGTCTCGACAATTTCTGAAGATCCTTGTGTTCTTCCACTACGTTGTCCTTGATCTTCTTCTGTCTTGAATCCTCAAATTCTTCTGCTTTCTTTAAGGTTTCCGCATCACTCTTCTTTAACGACTCTTTGTTTGCCATGTTGTCAGCCTGATTAAGAAGCTGCTTATTCTTGATGCTAAGGGCAATATCAGCGAAGTCATCAATGTACTGCTTGTACTTATTGATCTTTCCAAACACATCAGTAACCTTCTTTTTCAGACTATCAGCAAAGCCAGTGATAACGTCGGTGCTTTCCTTGATATAGGTCATAGCATCTTTTCCGATGGCACCTTCGATGATAGTTCCTGTCGTCTCTTTTGCCTTTTTCTGTACAAGGTCCACGAACTCCTGTGGCTTCTTCATGAGTTCCTTGATATCCTTGTTCTGCTTCTTGTACATATCAATAACCTGCTTTACAGCTCCCTCGACCTCTTTTACGAAAGGCTTATTCTTGTCAAGACCGTCGGAAACCACTCCCTTACTTGTATCAACCTTTGAAAGTACATAGGCTGTAGCATCAGCGTAGCCTCTCTGAATAGCTTCCTTTATGGAAGATGCCACACCAAGGTTAAGGATCTGTTCGATGGTATCTATCTGTAACTTCTGTTTAATATCCTTCTTTATTTTCTCGGGCATTCCCTTTATTTCTTTGTACTTTGTGGTAATCTCATTTATATCATCCCTTATATCTCCGTACTGGGATTCAACCTTGAAATCACCGATAATACTGTCGAGACGCTTTTCCTTTCCTGCCTGAGGCTTTTCTTCGATCTTTTTCTTTATAAGTTCGCCGATCTTGTCCACCTTGATACCCTTTGAAGCGGAGTTTATCACAAGTTCAGTGATCTCGTTTGAAAGGGAAGCATTGCTGGTCATGATCTTTCCAAGAAGCATCTCTTTCGTCATGTCCTTTACGTTTAGTTTCTTGAGTTCCTTTGCAATTGTCTCCGGAATTGGATCAAGTCTCTTTTCCTTCTTCTTTGCATCGACTTCTAAGAGGTCGCCGATCTTGTCCATTTTATCAACATAATTCGGAGCTATGATCTTTGTGACATCCTTAAGTCCATTCTTTAGATCTTTAATCTTGGTTCCACCAATCTTTACTGCTCCCAGAGCATCATCAGCCAGCACCTTCTTACCCTGCTGAACTCCGAATCGAAGGAACTGATTGCCGGTGTTATGGATGTTCTTCCTGAGGATACTGTAATCCATGGAAAGATGACCGAATCTAGTGATATTACCGGCACTTCTGTAAAGCTCATCGTTTCCTTCCCTAAGATCCAGCTCATAGGTAGCCCTGTTGACGAACTGAAGAGCACGAACAAAGAGCTTCCAGTCCACAGCAGTATCTCTCTTGGCAATATAGTATTTCTCCTTAGAAAGAATGTCGCCTATGTGCTTAACATCCTTAAAGTCAGCAGTATCGTCCACCTGAGTTGAAAGCAGCGACTTAAAAGCATCTGCATAAGCAGTGCTTGAAAGAACTACTCCTTCATTTCCCCCCAGTGACTGATCGATGTATTCATCAATAAGCCTGAAACGGCCGGTCTCATTTGCAAAGTTTCTCTCTGCTGAATACTTGAAAATATTCCTGTACAGATTCTTTTTGGAAATATCCAGAAAATCTCTTCGTCCAAGAACCTTGATAAAGAGCTTTTTCTGTTCGGGAGTAAGCTTATTGTAGCCGGAAAGAGCAAGCTTGGCATCCTCGTTGTCCTTTGCCTTAGTGTCCTTTTCTGCCTCTTTTTTAAGGAACTCTTCCAGAGTGTCCTTCTTTATGCTGTCTTCCTTGCCCTTAACATTTTCTTTATAGGCCTTGATTGCCTTCTCATTGCCGCTGGCCTCAATATAATTCGGAGCATTTCTGATGGCAAATCTGACCGTCTTGTCATGCTCAAGCTCTTCAAGGAAGTCAAAGGCCTTTTCAAGAAGTCTCCAGTCCACCTTGCCTTTTCTGTCATAGCTCTTTTTATCAAAATCCTTCTTGGAAAGAGTCGAGCCCTTAAGAGTCCTCTTATCCTCTATCTTAAAGCTAAGAGCCGTAATAAGTGCCTGCATGCAGGCTCCTGAACTGCCAAACTGCTCAAGGGCCTTTTCCTGATTATCCTCTGAGAAAAGAAGCTTAAGCTCCTGCCTCTTTTCCTCATCAATATGATTTCCGCCGCCCTTTGAACTGTCGTCTAAAACAGCCCTGTTCTGGAGGATGGCAACAATCTTGTACATATCGATGGAATCAAGCTTTTCAAGTTTCTCAACACATTTCTTTCGTGCCCTTATCTCCTCTTCAACATCCTTTATTAACATAGTGTTAACGTCCACATAAAGGGACATAACAGGTGCTTTTCGGAGCGTATCTGTAACATTATTTACCTTTTCATAGAAGGCAACCTTATCAGAATCCTCCTTTGCATATTCGAGGAGCTGATCCTTAACAGATGTCAGGGACTGCTGGTTCTTTCGAAGTTTATCAACCTCATCGATCTGGTCTTTTTTGCCCAGAAGCGCAGCTTCATAAATTGAGGAGATACCATCACCCATGCGGAGCTTGTCTTCCTTGGTGACACTCTCATCCTTCTTTCCAATCTGCCCGGTCACAGCCTTTGCAAACTGCCATGCCTTTTCGAAGGCAGAACTGCTAAAGGCCCTCTTCTCTTTTCCAAAAGTACTAAGGCCTATATTGGTCAGCTTGTAATAAGCCTGGGTATAATCCACCTTAAAGTCATAGTCCAGACCTGCCATGTAATTGGCAAGTTCCTTCATTCTTGGCTCCACTTCCTTCTCACGAAGTTCGCTGTTTACAAGGACAGCTGCAGAACCGGCATCAAAGCCTATCGCTCCCTTTTCCATCAGCATAAGACCAAGGGCAAAGAGCTCCTTCTCACTCTCTGAAAGATCGTTGTACTTCTTAAGACAGCCGTGACTTCCTTCGTCTTTGATGAGTTTGTCAATCTGATCTCTTCCAACAAGTTCCGAGAAGTTTTTGTTCTTCTGGTTATAGGTCTTACTGCTTACAGATTCATTAATAGCTTCATTGCAGACAAATCTCACCTTTGCTGTGTCTTTAGCAAAAGCGGACAGTTCTGTCTTCCATTTAGCCTCTTTAAAATCTGTACCATCATAGTCCCGGACTTCTTCCATGATCCTGTCATGGTAGTACTGTCTAAGTGCCAGGATGTAATCATTCTTGATATTTGCCTTTTCTTTACTGTACAGTTCATTTTCGGAAAGAGCTTCGTCGGCGCAGGTCATGAACTTATTCACATAATCAATATACGCAAAGGCTTTTTCAGCCATTGTCTTAAAGGAAGTCTTTGCATCTTTATCCTGATCCTTTATACCAATACCTGTTGCCAAAAGAGCTCTCAGCTGCCTTGTGATATTTAGCCTTTCCTGCTCAAGAGGTCCATAACTAATCTTTATGTCCTCAATCTTCTTAAGTTCCTTATAGTTCTCTCTGAAGGTCTTGTACCACTTGCCCTTTACGGTATTTCTGTCATCCTTATACTCGCCATCATTGTCCTTAAAGCCTTCCATGTGTCTGTAGGCGTTGACTATGAGAAGTTTCTTTTCGTCCTCACTGATCTTGTCTTCTTTTTCATCAGTTGTTCCCAGGATATCCGCAGCATTATAGAGCCACTTGGCGTGAACCATCATCTTGTCACCGAAGAGTTCATTCACATTTTTCTCAACAACAAGGTCTACCAAAAATGGATCAAGATCATAATATTTGGAGATTTCCTTCTTTATGTAATCCCTGGACTTCTGCCAGTTGTCATGGGAAAGAGAGGTACTTCCGGCAGTACCTATGGTAACAAGAGTCTTTCTCTCAAATATATCCTTTATAACATCAGTGACCTTATCAAGACCAAGGAGCTTGTCCCTGTCGCTGCGGATAGTTTCCCTGCTGGCTTTCTTTTCGATAACTTCCTTGCCTTTTTCAAGCTCTTCTTTGGTGACCATCTTGCTTTCGTTATCGGTCATTACTTTCCTGTAGGTCTTTTCGCAGTTCTCTATAAGCTCAGGAAGTTCTTTAAGAAGATCCTCTTTCTTGGAGAACATCATCTTGTCGTTGATGCTCTTAATGAACCTCGCAGCATTGACATAGGCATCTTTAGCCTTGTCGGAATTCTTTTTCCCATAACCGAAAAATACACTGTCTGATTTGTCAGAAAGCTCTTTTATCTTTTCCAAAACAGCGTCCCTGTTACCACTAAGATTGTTATAGGCTTTCTTTATCTCATCAGTAAGCTTGTCCTTTGAATTAAGCAAAGTGAGCTTGTCCTTATCGGCATAGCATCCGGCCACAACTCTCTCTACGCAGGTATATACATCTCCGAGCTTACCTACGTTCTTTTTATCCTTTCCGACTATATCCTTGACTGCTGCCTTTGAGGCGTTCTCAACGGTCTTATCAACCTTACCTTCATCTATCTTCTTTTCTGCAAAAAACTTCTTCTGCTCTCTCACCATATCTTCCTTGATATGAGAGATTGTGCCATCCATCTCACCGTTATAGATCTGGTCGAACTTCTTTTCAATATAGATATCCTTGAAGGCCTTTTGCAGCTTGGAAGCATTTATGGCATCAATAAATACACCTATCTTCTTGTCGACTGTGCTCTCAAGATAGGATTCAAGCGTCTTCTGATCCTGATTCATCATGACCGCAAAGATATCGGTCTTATTTGCAAGCTGCTCAGCAAAAAGACTGTACCTGCCCTGCTTTAGCTTCTTCAAAAAATCAAGCTGCCTGGTAAAGTGCTCAAACCTCTCTTTAGAAAGAGATGCATCATTTTCACCATCGGCTTTTAAAGCCCCCATGATCTTCTTTTTCTCTTCCTCCATCCTGCCGTCATACTCATGCTTTTCTTTAACCTGACCGACAAGATCGTTAAGGTCCTCTATATTAAGAAGCTCAGAAGATAACGTCATCTTCATGAGAACTTCATTGGATACTGCCTTGTTATCCTTGAATTGGTTCCTGAGATCCTTAATGAAATTCTTGTTGGAAACAAGGTTCTTCTTCAGTCTTGCAGCAATGGCTTTAATAGCTCCTGTTGGCAAAAATTCCAGATCACCGACATCCTTGCCGTTGACAGAGAGATTCTTCAAAAGATTATCCCTAAAGAACTCCGTTTCCTCCTTATCAAGGATTCCTGCTATCTCCTTATCCTTAAGGAAAAGATCTCCCATTATCCTTGCAGAAAAGCCAATGTCCTGCCTTACACTCTGGGTTCTCCTCTTGTAAAAGGCGTTATAGGTCATATTTGGCTTTGAAACATCAATCTTCCCCTCGGAATTACTCTTTAGGATCTTATTAAGCTCAGCCCTGAAGGATTTCTTGTCATAGGTACCCATGTTGTTCTTCAGGTCTTCGATCTTATTCCAGGTCTCTTCCTTTAACATGAGCTTCTTGTTGCGGGTAAGATTCTCTGCTTCTTTCAGGCCTTTTAAGTTTTCTACAAAGGCATCACCTTTTTTGCGGAGTGCTCTCGTCTTTTGCTTTAAGATTCCGCCTACTGTACCATCTCCTGAAATGTATTTTGCAAAAACATCCTTCTCGGACTTTGGAATCTGGAGTACATCCATAAGATGAGTAATGCGGCTTTCTGCCTCAAATTCTTCCGCAGCAAGAAATCTGAGTCTCTTTATCTCATCCTTTACAAGTTCGGCTGTCCCTATTTCGCCGTTGATAAGAAGCTTTACTCCAAGGTCTTTTCTTATCTTCTCCTTTATTCTCTCAGCAGAAAGAGCTGAGTAGCCAAGCTCGTCCACATACTGATCCAGTATTGCAAGATTGTCAGCATTCTGATTCTTATATGCGTCAAGCTGCATCTCAAAAGCCCCATCCTCAAGATCCAGGAGAAAGGTGTTGATATCACTCATGCTCCAGAATTTCTCATCATGGGGATCTATATTAAGCGTTTTTACAAACTTCTCTTTTCGCTGGGAAGTCCTGTCCAAAAAAGCTTTATTCTCGTTTTTATAATCAGCAAGAAGTTTACTTACCTCAGTCCTGAATTTACCTACTTCCTCAAAGATAAGCTTTTTACTGTCATTATCCTTATTTATCTTCTCAGAAAGATACTTATTGAGTCTTAGCTTAAGCTCTGAAAGCTCCATGGTAAGATCAGGATTTTCATCACAGATAAGGTTAAGTGTCACCTTATTTGCCATAAGACGTCTGTTCTTATCCGCAACAATCCTTGCCAGAGCCTTTTTGTCCTTATCAAGGAGTTTCTGGTCTTTCAGGATCTTTATGAGGGCCTGCTTGTACTCTTTTCCGCTCTCCAGCCAGTCTCCTATAACCTCGCCCTTTTCCTTATCAGTGATACTCTCTTCCTCAATAGCGGTATCAATCTGAGCATCATCTACTTTTTCTTCAACCGCTGCAAGAGCTTTTTCTGTAAAGATACGTGTGTATTCCCTGAGGCCCTTTATGATATCAAGAATACGACAACTGATCTTGTATCTCTCTTTTCCATAATTTGTCCCGAATATCCATTTCTTATGGCTTACCTGATAGAATCTGGCAGTGTTCTCAGCCAGTCTGAATACATCAGCATATTCCAGAGGCGCCTTTCCATTTTTAATGGCGTTTTTGTAGTGCTCACCATAGTTCACCAGGGTCTTAAAGGCCTCTTCCATCTCAGTAAAGGCCTTGTGCTTGGTGTTGGTATCCTTCTTCATGGCATCAAGGATTTCCTTCATGCTCATGTAGTCAAAGCGGTCATAATCAACTAAGGTTGCCTCTTTTTCAGACTCATCCTCACTCAGCTGTTTCTCATAGCTGATTATGCAGTCGCCTGCAAGCTCATTGACAGACTTCTTTTCTACAGTTGTAACAGCGCTCTTTTTTTCTTCTTTCTTATTGAATTTTTCAAGATCACTGTTAATAACAGGAGGAATTCCTACATTCTCCTGGACCTTTTTCTCTTCTATCGTGATCTCTTTTTGCTTGAACTCTTGTTTTTTAGCGGTTATTTCTAAATTATCATTATCTCCCATACAAAAATCCTCACTTAAGTCTGCAATAACAACATTGTTACATCATCAGCCTGGCTCTTGCCCTCCTGGAAACCGGATATTTCATCCCACAAAGAGGCTATGACGTGATCTCCGGTAACAGAAGAGTCTCTGTTAAGAACCTCTATAAGTCTGTCTATTCCAAACAGCTTGTCGTTTATATCCATTGCCTCCGTCACGCCGTCTGTGTAAAGGAAAAGCCTGTCACCGGGATCAAGCTGCATTTCCCTCTTTGTAAAAGAGGCCTCATCATAGACCCCAAGAAATACATCATGTTCTTCCATGACGATTTCGTACTTATCATTTACTTTTCTATATACGATTGGATCCTCATGTCCGGCATTAACATAACTCAAAGTCCGCTTTTCAACATCAAGGATTCCCGCAAATGCTGTGACAAACATCATATCTCCGTTTCTGTCACAGAGCTTTTCGTTGGATTTTCCGATGGCAAAAGCTATATCATCGGGATTTTCTGACAGATCATTATATAAAAGAGTTCTGGATATCACCATGAACATAGATGCAGGAACTCCCTTATCAGACACATCTGCGATCACTATTCCGTATCTCTTTTCATCTATCTTAAAGTAGTCGTAGAAATCGCCTCCTACCTGCCTTGCCGGTCTCATAAAAGAGAAAATCTCTATGCCCTGTTCAGGTACAATCAGCTTATCAGGCAGCAAGTTTGCCTGGAGCCTTGCAGTGACCTCTATCTCTGATGAGAGCTTTAGTTTTTCTTTTGTAGTCACTTCAAGATTTGTCATATAGTCATGGAGTTCATCTTCCATACTGACCATGGCTTCCTTAAGGTCTCTTACTTCATCATGGGTCTTGATATCAAGGTTCTTGAAGTAATATTGCTCTCCCATTTTTTCCGTAGATTCAGCCCATTTCTCTGCTGCCCGTGCCAGTTTCTTTATTGGCTTTATCATCATCTTTCTAAAAAGAAATGCAAATACCGGAAGGACGATGATCATGATTATCACAAAGATTACGGAAAAGACAACCAAAAATATAATTGACCAGATATGTAATTCTTCTCCATGACTTTCAAAATATACATATCCTGCAAGATTTGATTCATCCTTTTTATCTATTGGAACAACTGACCGATATTTTATCGTCGTGTAAAAATCCTTAGTTTCATCTTTATCGTACTCGGTTACAAACCTGGCTGTATTCTTGTCCGCAACAGTTACAGAAGTAGCATACTGAAAGTCATCCCAATAGCCGGTTGGAGTATCATCAAGGCTTCTTACAATTATGATCCGCTTATTATTATCATCTAAAAGACCAATTCCTATGTCTCCGATTTCCCAGTTACTATTTTTTATTACATTAAGGAGCCTATCAATTTCTCCTAAGTCTACACCGGTTGACGCGGCAGTGAGAGAACGAAAGCTCCTGAGATATAATTCGCTCTCCGGATCATTCTTTAATTCTTCAGGAATACTATCGTACACTTCACGTACCGCCTCACAGGCCTTGTTCATATTGTCAATATCAACTAAATTCAGGCCTGTATTGACAATATGATACATATCATTTATCTGATCGTTCAGTGACAAGATAGTAAACATGTACCTCATGGCGGTTATTAAGAACATGCCCATGAAAATCAGCATAAGGGCAATAGAAAAAGTTGCCTTCATGCCCATGGTTATCTTGAACTTTTTCTTTTTCCTGACTTTCTCTTCGGTTGTCTTTTCTTTCTCTTTAGTTATCATCTTGAAAAACTGTCTGCCTTTCAAAAATAATTAGATCAGATGCGAGTATTTTCCCAAAGTATCGATTGTAAATGAAAAGCTGTTTCCCTTTGACAGTTCCATCTTTATGGTCCGCAGCAGATGCTTCATGGCAAGCTTTTCCCCGGACGCCGCAGCAAGGGAGCAGGCATTTAAGAAAACTGTCTTTATTATGCTTCCGGTAAAGTCATCAAACTGCTCAGCAAGGTACTCCACATCTATATCCTCATGAGGAATTCTGTCTGTAATCAGGCTCTCCCAGATTTGTCTTCTCATCTCCGAATCCGGATTGTCAAAATGAGCCACATATCTGATTCGCCTCATAAAGGCCGGGTCGATGTTTCCCTTGATATTTGTAGCCATCACAACAATTCCGCTGTAGGCTTCTATTCTCTGTAAAAGATAGGATATCTCGTTGTTTGCATACTTATCCTGAGAGTCCTTTACTTCGCTTCTCTTGCCGAAAAGAGAATCCGCTTCGTCAAAAAACAGCACCACATTTGCCTTTTCAGCAAAGGCAAAAACCCTCTCAAGATTCTTTTCAGTCTCTCCCACGTACTTGTCAACAACGTTGGAAAGATTTACCTGATAAAGAGGAATTCCCAGTTCTCCCGCAATAGCATTGGCAGACATAGTTTTACCGGTTCCGGGAGGTCCGCACAAAAGAGCGCTGACAGCACAACCATAGCGATAGTTGTCCTTAAGTCCCCATTCGTCAAAAACTCTGTAGTCAACCTTTGCCGAATCAATAATATTTTCGATGATGCACTTAAGTTCCGGCTTAAGCTTTACATCATCAAGTAAGGTACCGGAATATATAATCCTTCCAAGTTCAAGGCTCTTTGCAAGTCCTGTAGTGGACAGCGATAGCTTTGAAAGAGCAGTGTTTTTATCCTTAACATCCGTCATCTCTATGCTGCCAAGGCCCCGGATCATATTCATGACTTCGCTGGCACTTAGCCTGTAGCGCATGGCGGCTTCATTGGGGTCAATGTCAAGACCGTAAAGCACACTAAAGCCTTCCCAAACCTTCTTTCTTTCATCAAAAGAAATGGTCTCGGGAAGTTCCAGAATAAGGCATTCCTTATTTTCAAGTCTGGTAATAAGCGGCCTTTTGGTGTCGCTACAGATAATAAGCGGAATGCCCCACTTTATGATATTTAAAAGGATATCCCTCTCCAGGATTTCCAGTTTGTACTCATTGTCGTTGCCTGTGATTCCGTCAGTTATGCCATAGATACATATCCCGGCGCTTTGGAAAAGAGCCTCTCTCACCAGTTCGTTTTTTATATGCTCGAAGTGCTCAATTCCCTTGCCGGTAATATCCATAAGATCTATAAAGACAAAATCCGTCTCTATGCGCTTTGCAATATGCTTTGCTATAAATCTTCTTCCCCCGGCACCTGAGAGCTGAAGAGCTTTTCCGCCATTTCCCAAAAAGGCAGCACCCTTATCTATTAGCTTTTGATTTATATATGCATCGTGAAGGGAATCATCATGCTGAAACAGCTCACAGTAGGTATCAATTCTTCCAATTGGAAGGTCACTCCCTGACAGAAAAGAAACTATCCTGTCATCCATCTTTATCTCCTGGAAAAGAACCGGAGCTCCGAGCATACTCAGTTTAAAGATGGTTACAAGAGGATAGGTATAGCCCATGACTTCCCGCTCATCGGGGAACTTCTGCCCCTCCAGCAAAAAAGCCAGTTTAAGGCACACCCTGCTGCCGAAGTATTTCATCAGATACTCATCAAATTCTGCATAGTAAAAAGAGGCCAGAGCAAGGTCCACCACAGATCTTATGACCGATCCCTCTCCCAAAAGATCCAGAAGATAAAAATATCTTGCCGCCTGTTCATCGGTGTATTTCGGGCCTGATTTTTCCTGCAAGGCCCATTCTTTTAACGCTTCTTTATCATCCCCTGCAACAGCATCAAGAAGCTGCGGATAGTCGGTAAGGGTCTCCTCGAATCCGTTCTGCCTCAAATATGCATCGCATCTTAATATCATCAGTGAAACGTTAGTCTCCAAGTAACTCATCTTATGACTCGCCTCTTAACAACCTGCTATGATAACTTTTTCCTCCAGAAAGCTTCGAAGCTTCTTCCTCTACTTCATCATCTTCTTTCTTTTCCGGCGCAATAATAGGACCGGTCGTGCTTCCTGCCACAGGACTTTTTGACCGTTCGACATCATCTTTGTCGCCAAAAACAATTGTTCCGGATGGATTACCTACACTTTCTTCACCTTCATCTACACCTGCGTCTACACTTTTTCCACCTTTCCCTACAACTACACCTACATCTACTTTTTCTTCATCTCCCTCTACATCCGAATTCGCATCCTGCGCCTTGTCATCGCTCTTTTTAGTTTTTTTAGAAGCTTCTACGGGCTCGGCTATGGACTCTAAAAGTACGCTCCTCCAATCACTTGGAGCTCCAACCGCAGTAAGTACTTTCGCATAGTCGATAGGTGTGTTAGAATCATCACCGGTCAAAAGAGCACATACTACTTTTCCGAGATCTCTTTCTTCCTTGGTCTGCCCCTTTGTGATAAGTACATGAGAGTCAATGGCAGTAAAGATTTTTGTAAGATCAGGCAGATAGTGCTTATTGTTAATGCCTGTTTCTTCTTTTAAGACCTCATCAAATCCCCTGGTTGTAATAAGACTTTTTTCTCCCAAAAATGTTCCTATATCACTTACCTGGGAGCCAATCTTCATTCCTTTCTTAATAGCCATACCAATAAATTTGGTTGCTTTTGAAGCAAGGGTGAAGGGCGCACCGATAGGACTCCAGGTTCCTGAAACTGTCCCGACTATGCTGAGACTATCTGCTATTCCTCCTGTAATAGAATCGCTAAGTTCACCTCTCTCTTTTCTCCTGGCCTCCAGTGCTGCCATTCTTACCTGTGAGTTTTTCCTGGCAGCTTCACCTACCGCATCCAGAGGGTCGCTCATTGCAGTTTCCAATGCTTTGTCAAATTTCCTAAGGTTATGGATTTTTCTCCCACTAATGATGCCTGTTATCACATTACGGACAAGGGATAAGGAATCCTTAAGTATGTCGAGAGCACCTATAACTGATCCCAAAGCCGAGGTAACAGCCCCAAAAGTCTTCATTGTGCTGTCAATAAAGGTCAGTGCAGCGCCCAAAAAATCTGATATTTTTACAATAACCTTGTAAGCAACTTCTTTTCCGGATACGTTCTTAGTCTTTTTATGATAATCTCCTATTACATTAACAATATCAGCGATACTCTTACCCATCTTTACAAGAGTACCTATAAAGATGCTGAATACTCCACCGGTGGCAATATCCGCTGAGTTGATGACTGCTGTAAGAGCCATGGGAGCTGCCGTCATAGCACCATAAGCTATCTCAAAGGCTGCTGCATCTTTAGGATTTTCAATCTGTTCATGAAGATCCAAAGCGCTATTTACCACATCACTATACAGGCTGTATACTCCAAGTGCTTCCGCATCTTTCTTTTTGACTTCGTCTTCTCCTGCTTTTGCCTTAAAAGTACCAAGGTCAAATCCCATGGACACAATGCCGCCTGCAAGTTCCTGAATAGTACCATCCAGCCAGCTCTGCTCCAGGGTGGTCTTGGAAAAAAGTCCGGCTCTCTTTGCCATGAGAGATCTTCCGACCTTCTGCACAGACATATGATCTGCATCGCCATCATAGTTCATGTAATAATTGATAGTAGCCGCATTAACATGTCTGAAATAATCAGACCTTCTGATAGCGGTTCGAAGTTTTTCCCTGGACGCCATATTCCCAAGAGAAGTAGTTTTTGAAGCTCCTTCGCTCCCGGCGGGCACATAGCTACCGGGAATGAATTCTCCTCCCATAAAAAAGCCTCTTCTGACACCGCTTCCCCTTCCCCCGGGAACTGAATAAATATGTGCAGATTTTTGAGAAAACAAAAATTCGCCGTTCTTTCCAGCTTCATCAGCGACAAGGCCAAGACGAAGTAACCCCAACCTGCTATTCTTGTCGGGTAAAGATGCAGTTTTCTGAAATCTTCCCCTTACGCCTTGTTGCTGGGCTTGCCCCAGCGCCGTTATGTCGAATAAATGACCTTCCTCGTCAATTTGATGTCTGGCAGTATACCCTTGAAAAGTGCTGTCTACCTTCATGCGAAGTCTTGGCGGTCTGACTTCCTCTGCCTGCTCATCTCCAAGACTTTCTATACTACGGCTTCCGTTTTTATCTAGTCCAAAGGCTTCCATCGTGACCATGGTATGATGTTTCATAAGTCCATCCATGGTATTGTTGGAACCTTGTTTAGCTGTTTTCCCAGCTACAATTCCTATATCATATTGATTATTGGGATAGCCCGAAACATTCTGTTTAAACGAGGTAAGTGCATTTCCATCATAAACGCCTGTATACTCTACTATGTTTTTTGCTACATCCTTATGATGTGCTTCATCATAGCCGGCATCCGTAGGACGCAAAAAACTATCTCCAAGATTTTGAACACCCCTTGAAAGAACATAATAATTCTGAAAATGTCTGTCATAATTCCTGGCCCTGACTTTATAGACGCCCTCATGATACTCAGCAAGCATTTTTTCCCATTCTTTATTCGCATCAGATACAGCCTTAGATGCTTTCAGAGCTTCATTTATTGCAGTACCATGCCTCATGTGCCAGAAATTTTGCCGGGGCTCTACAAAGACTTTTCTGTAGGCAGCATTTCTTTGATGTGAACTGTTTTTTGCTGCTTCTGAAGAAAATTTATTGATTTTCTTTTGATATTCAGGGCCTATCCTTTGTGAGATATCATAAATATCTCTTACCGATGTGTTGGCCTGTTGAATGCCCATTCCGCTATAGGCAGCCAGATACCTTGCCTCAGCAAAAAGAGCAAATTTGTATTTTTCCCTGGCAGTTTCAATTGCCGGTTTCATTTTTTGGCTATAATGCTTTTCATGATCGCGCTTTGCATTTTGGGCATCAGAAACAGACTGCCGATTCTCCCATTGCATGAAACCAATAAGATTTGTTCTAGCGGTTTCAGCCTCTTCCTCTTTATCAGTTAATTCAGCTGTTGAAAAGGCATACTGTCCCGCATCAGCAAAAGAGACCCTGTTTCCAAAGAGATCGTCCCCGGTTCCATTTGCTCTCTCTTCAGCAGTGTCAGTTAATACATCATCAGTAATAAGCGCTGAAGAGGTCTCAATTCTCTCCGGCGCTCTTACTATTTCAGTTTTTCCAGGTTCATCTTTTCCCATGCAAACACCTCATGGTCAGTTCCTGCTTTCAATCTCCTTAATCATTTCCTCAAGCTTTTCTGCTTTCTCCTGGAGATCGTAAAGATCATTAAGTCCGTTGAGGTAATTCAGATAATCCTCAAGAGTCAGGTTCACATCCCCCTGAGCAACATACAGGACAAGGTCCACAAACAGATCCAGCTGATCAAGAACTGTTGCGATAAAGAACTTGATATTTTCCTGTTCACCCTCTAAAGCCCCAATGTTTATCGGCATCTTGTAGCCATAGAATATCTGCCCCAAGGGCTTATACAGACAGAAATTACCAAAAGAAGGGTATTCCCCTGTCTGGAATACTACATTGATATCATTTAACAGATCTGCAATTTTGCCATAGCTTTCAGGTTCGATGTCCTTTGCCATAGTAAAGTTAAAATGTACGACAGGGTATGGATAATCCTCTCCGTTCTCCATTGCCTCTATTGCTGCCTCAATTATCACACTGGAATCATTTACTCCGAAGTGTTCCGCCAAGGCCCTGAGCACGCCGCCATCTTCCGTGCATTCCTCACAGAGGTTTTCCAAAATCTCCTTTATGGTATTTTTCAGTTCAACAATTACATCATTACTATCTGCCATTTTTATCTAGCCTCCCAACCTGTATACACATACTTATTTTTCATGAAAACTTAAGCGTTTTATGACCTTTAGGTTCTTATTAATGACACGACTATCTTCGTTGCAGGCAACTTTCGCAAGTCTATTATGAGATTGAAGCAAGCAGAACACTTCTCCAGTCACTTGGTGCACCTGCTGCCTTTAAAAGTCTGTTAAAGCTTACCCTTGCCAGGAAATCCTCAATAGTTTCATTATTTTTTTGCTGATAATAGGGCTTTATAACATCCTTGGCAAGCCTTAAGCCGCCCGCATCTCCGTTTGCTGCCGACTTATGAAGGAGACAGTGCATATCAACTGTCATGAACACCCTTAAAAGATCTGAGAGATAATGTTTGTTATTAATACCCGTCTCTTCCTTAAGGATCATGTCAAAGCCGGAGACTTTATCAAGATTTTCATCTCCCAGCATTGTGCCAATATTGGAACGTCTAAGCCCCTTTCCCTGAAGCTTGTTCCAGCCCATGCCAAGGAAGGAAACAACTTTTCCCGCAAGCTTGAAAGGAAGGCTTATCGGATTGAACCAGGAGGATTTCTCACCAAGACCCATAACAGTTCCGGCAGAATCAAGCCCCTTTGATATAAAGCTAAACGTAGCATTATACTGATCTCTTGTGGCTCTTTTTCTTGCCAGACTAAGGAACATCTTTGACTGTGCATTATTTGAAAGAGCCTGACCTTCTGCAACCTCATCCGGATTAGCCTGAGCGCCATGATTTCTTAGTGCTTCCATAGCTGTCGCCAATGCAGTATCGCTCTTGGTTATCCTGTATTTCTCAACACCTGAGCCGATAAACGATATAGTATCTTTGAGCATGCCAAAGACATTCTTTATAACTGAGCAGATTCCTCTTATCTGATCTGACAGAAGAGATTTGGCAATCTGATCGATGAGTGAGGTTATATTGCCGCACAGCCCGAGAAAATTATCTATAAAATCCATGACAAGCGGCCACTTCTGATCTCCTGGTTTACATGCTTTCCATTTTTTTCTCAGGTCGACAAATGTAGCGATATTCTGAGCCATACCTACAATGCTTCCAAGTAAGGTACTGAGCTTTGCCCCGAAATCAGCCTGTCCAAATATTGCCGCCACAGGTGTTATTGCTGCCACAGCCATTCCCGCATAACCAAGTTTGAAGGACTTATCAAGGTTCATTATGCTTCCTGAGGTTGAAGCATATTTACCATACACTTTATCTATGGCATCATCCGGTACAAAGGGTATATTCTTCTGGTCACCGACATAAGCTCCAAACAATCCTCCGGCGGTGCCTAATAAAGTTCCGTCATAAAGATTCTGTAATAGCTTTGTCCCTGAGAAAAGACCTGCTCTTTTAGCCAGGAATTTCTCTTTAATCTCCTGAGGAGAAGCATTTCTGTTCGAATCATCATAATTCATATAGTACTGAATGGTACCTTTATTGATATGTCTGAAGAAATCCGAACGCCTTATAGCTGCCCGAAGTCTCTCCTGCTCGGCCTCCTTGGCAAAGCCTGATTTGGCCTCACCGGGGTTCTTGATTATATCCTTGTTGGAAGAAATAAACTCTCCGTCAATATAAAAACCGTTTGTACTCTGCCCTGTCCTCTTGCTTCTGGTGGTATAGAGCTTTGCAGATTTCTGTGAATACAGATATGCTCCGTTGGCTCCTCTTTCATCAATCACAAGGTTCAGATCCGCCATATTTCTTCTGGCTTCATCACCTTTTCCTGCAAAATTCTCATCTACGACAAGATTTCCTTCGGCATTTCGCTGATTTTTGGCCTTATAGCCCTTAAACTGATTGTCAATCTTTATTCTTACTCTCTGAACCGGCTGCGGTCCTGCCTGCTCCTCTCCCAGATTTCTTATCTGTCTGTTGTCTTCAGCTACGCCAAAAGCTTCCAGTGTTACCATGGTGTGTTTTTTTAGTAAACCTTCCATGGTATTGGAGGAGCCTTCACCAAGGGCCTTTCTGGCTACAATTTCAGAAGCAATATTGGCAAAAGGATTCTGTTCGATTGCATTGGTAATAGCCTGAACATTATTGTATTTGCCCATGTACTCGGCGATGTTCTTGGCATTATTTACGTTTGCGTTATCAAAGCCCTCCTGACCCTGACGAAGGAAATTCCTGCCTGCACCTTCGGCTGACAGATCCTTACCGCGGCTCAGCATGTAGTATTTTCTAAATAGCCTGTCATAGTTCCTGGATCTTACTTTATAGTTGTTGCGCCTGTACTCTAACAAAGTCCTGTTCCACTCGTTGTTAATCCTCGGTATATTCTGAAGTGAATCCTGATAGCGTTGATTAGCCTTATTTAGGGCACCTTCTGCATGCCGTTTTCTGGTTACGGCAAAAGTAAGAGTTCTCATGAAAGCACCACGCCCATGCTCAAGGTTTTCGCGTATTACGCCTAAACTTGGAGCAAGAAGATTTATGGTTTCCGCATCAGCATTTTCCATTCCATTGACAAGCTGCCCGAACCTCTGATTGGCCTGTTCGGCATTTGCAGGACCCGTCCTACTAAGGGCAGCATAGTATTCCGCCTGGGCAACAAAGGTAGCCTTTTTCCTCTCTTTTGCCTCTAAAATTGCAGCATCCATGACACGCTGTTTGTGGACAAGATGCTGAGCGCTCATCTGCTGTGCTTCCTGCTGGGATTTTGTGTTTTCATCCTGCATTCTGGCAATAAGAGTAGCTCTGGCACCTATAGCTGCCTGCTCTTTGGCATCTGCCTCAGCGTCGGTAAACACAGCTTCACCCTTATCCATGAACGATCTTCCCCTGGTTACCAGCTGCGGGTTCTGATTCTGCGCCTGGTCCTGAGCCTGATCCTGGTCCTGATCCTGAGCGGGATTCTGGCTTTCGTGCTGATTCAGGATATCATCCATGTTACTGTTTGATAACAACCCGCCTTCAAAGGAGGCTTTTTCCGGAGCTTTTTCCTGTACTTCTGGTGGCATATTATTTCTCCTATGGTAAAAAAACTACTGCTTACTCTCTAAAATCAAAGACACTCTCTTCCTGCCTTCTCTGCAATTGAAGATTTGGAAGGAAAAGTATCATTACGCACAAAGCTGCACAAATAATTCCTATCAGGAACAGATATAGCCTTACCTGTCCCTTTAAACCAAACAGATCAGGAACTCTTAAAAGAACATCCGAAGAGGATAAAGAATCGTTATCTAAAACGCTCTGCTCCCCTGTCGTTATAACTTCAGGTCTGTTTGACATAAGAGGCATAGCAGTCACCACTACCGTAAAAGCAGAAGCATGACTTACTTCAAATACCGCATATCCATCGCTGTTTACAACTGAGGTTCCCTCAAGATTAAGCTCTTTCTTTTCCGGATTATAGTGATAGAGATTAGCGTAAAGACCTGCATTAGTCTTACCAACCGGGAAAAACAGTGATGCTGTAAAGCCAAAGTCTCCTTCATGGGCAATCTCAAACTCAAAATGAGGATTTGACTCAGTGACATCATCCAGTACATTCTGTGGAATGCTCTTGCTTCCAATCTTCACACCAAGATCGATATTTCCAGCAGAGCTTCCTTCAACGTTTTCTCCTTTTATTACCCACTCAACATCCTGAGGCATCTTGAAAGCTACGGTAACTGGCTTTCCTGCAATTGCATCAATAGCACCTGATGGTATCTCGCTAAGGCCACTCATTTCAACATCAATTGAGGAGTTATAGTCTGCCTTTTTAATCTCTGAAACGATGTTGTTCCATCCACCTGTAGCAGCAAGGCCTATCTTGGTAGAACCGGTAGCATCTGAGATATAAGGCTGACGGTTTATCTCTCTGTCTAAAGGTGAAGAAGATGAAGAACTGCTCTTACCGGACGCTGAAGAGCTGCTTCCTGTTCCGTTACCTCCTTTTGCCCCTGTTCCGCTGCCTGTTCCGGAACCTGCTATACCTGATGGTGCCGGTGTAAGAGATGACTTTGCTGCGCCTGCTGCTCCTCCTGCTCCTGCAGCTCCCGATGCTCCAAGCCCTGCTGCAGCCGCTGCTGCCTGCGCTGTCTGCCCTGAAGGAGTTCCTTCATAGGTCATGACTTCACTTACGTTTCCGGCTCTGTCTACTGCTGCGCCATAGAAAACATATACTTTCTGAGCTTCCAGATTTCCAATGGTAACCGTTGCGCCATAGTCAGTACCACTTGAAACTCCGGTCTCAATATATTGGCCGTTATTGAAGATGTCATCCCTGGAAGGAGCTGTCATCTTGTCAGAAGTCTTTTCCCTGTAAATGAGTTTGAATCTGTTGATACCGCTCAGGGTATCTTTGCCGGCAAAACCAACTATTGTCCCATTACCATCCTGTGCCAGCGCGGCAGTAAGGGTAGTCATTGTCGGCGCCGTCGTATCGCAGATTATCTTGCCTGTAGATACATAAGTAACGTTACCTGCCTTATCCGTAACCCTGACAAAGATATAGTTTGCCTTATCCTCTACCAGAGTAAACTTACCGTCTTGGGAATAAGTTCTCCAGGATTTCTTGTCGTTTGACATTCCCGCCAAAAGATCTGTCACATTGTTATAATATGTTTCGCTGACATAATAATTGATCACATCAACTCCGGAGAGATCATCTGAAGCTGATATGCTGATATTTCGTTGGGTATTCGTATAGAATGCGACATCATCCCCAGTGACAAACTTATTTGAATTGTAGTCGTTGGAATTAATAACGACAGCCGGAGCCGCCTTATCGATGTTTACAGTGATGTCGTAGGTCTTGACAACGCCTGTGACTATTCTCTTAAAATCCAGGGTCTTTGTAAGCTTGCCTGTTCCGGAAAAAACATATTCGGAGTGGTACTTATTCTCCAGATTTTCGGAAATCATATATCCTTCTGCAGTAACTTTGACATCGCTGTTAAACCAGCTCTTTAAGCTTTCTCCGTTATACTTTATGTCTATGGAAATTTCCTGAGAATAACCAACCTTGGCTCTTACTTCACTGAAGTTTCCTGCATCGTCATCTGCAAGGACATAGAAAACATAGGTCTTTGTCTCATCAAGACCTGTAATTATGGTATTGGCATAATAGGCACCTGTATCCTCCTGAGCCGCAGGTACCAGAGCTGCTATCTCAGTTGCAGCCGGGGTTAAAAACTCTCCGATTGAAGGCTCTTTTTCTGTACCATCCTTAACTCTTGCTATGATGTAAAAACATCCTATCCCGCTGCCCTCATCTGTTCCTCTAAGGGTCATTTGGGCTCCCGCCGTAGTTTTTGTAGTAGTAATTTCTGTGATAACAGGAGGAATAATATCTCCATCGAATTTGATGCTTATCTTTACAGGTAAAATTCCTGTAGCATTCTTAAGCTGTAGTACTTCTTCATGAATTCCGCCAACCGGTATATAAGCCACTGTATATGAACTTGCAAAGTCGCTGCTTCCTTCCCCTGCAATCGCATATCCGTCACAGGTAATGGTTACATCACCGGTATAGGAAGACTTAAGATCAGCGCCGTTATACTTAAGAGGCGTTGTGGGCGCACCTACTATACTTATCGTGATTTTTTTCTCACAGGTCACTGTTGGATCAGCCAGGTTCCTAAACACCAGAACCAGATTCTGATTCGGTCCAAGCTGGCTGTAAACATATTCAGTGACATAGGCAGTATCCGGTTCATCCTTTAACTTGATTTCCCACCCTTCAGCCTTAAACTTTACATTGTAGTAGTACTCTGATTTTAGTTCCGAATCTCCGTCATAGGTAATCTCAGGTTCAGGCCCTCTGTTCATAGGCGCTCTGAGCATCAGACCTGCGTTTGGATCCTCTGCTTCACAGAACTTGCATTTCCCGTCTTCGTAGGTACACTCCTCTATTACTTCCGGTAAAGTGCAGCCCTCTATTGTACATTTCTTTGTATGAGTTCCATTTTCGTTTGAAATATAGCTATAGATATGCTCGTGATCGTATTCTTCTGTTTCCTCCGGCTTAGTAGCAAGACAAAACTCACACACCCCCTCTGTAAAAGTGCAGTCTTCTTTTACTTCCTCAAACGTACAACCTTCTACTATGCACTTCTTTGTATGAGTTCCGTCTCCGTTTGGAGTATATGTATATTCATGCTCATGATCTGCCGGAATCTCTGTGGTACCTGTTGTTCCGGTAGTTCCTTTTGTACCTTCAGCCCCCTCTGTTCCTGTTATTCCTGTCGTAGTTCCGGCAGTGCCTGTCCCTGTAGTTCCCTCAGTTCCAGTCGTCCCGGTTCCGGTTGTACCTTCAGTTCCTGACGTTCCAGTCCCGGTTGTACTTTCAGTTCCTGTTGTTCCCTCTATTCCTGTAGCCCCAGTTCCTGTACCGCTTGTCCCTTCAGAACCCGTCGTTCCTTCTATAGTTCCGGTTGTCCCAGTTGTACCTTCAGCATTTCCTGTCGTTCCGGAAGTTGTCGTTCCATCAGTCGTATTGGTATCCCCGGTCGTAGTCCCCTCAGTATTAGTTGTAGTATCTCCTGAAGCATTCTGATCATCAGAAGTAACATCATTCCCTGATGACGAATTATCCTCTGTCTGCGCAGAGCCCTCTCCATTCGTGGTATTATCGGTCTGAGTTATGTCTTCCGATGGAGTCTGCCCTTCAAGAGTCGTCTCATCCCCAGGCTCTGCATAAACAAAAATAGAGCCGATCCCTGTAGCGGTACTGATAAGACTCACGATCATGAGCAGCACGAAGGTTCTCTTTGCCGCCACCTTCAAATTTCGATACTTTTCGATTATTTTCATAATAACTACCTCCTCGCCCAGAGTAGACTGACGATTTCGTCTATCTACGCGGACTACTTACCTTCCGGTCTTCACAGAGAAGTCTATGGAAACCGAGTACATGGAGTCATCTGTACAGCTTTTCCACAACGTAAAGTTTACGGAGCTGGGTATGACATATGTACAGAGTTGGAGCGATTTTAGCGTTATGGAGCTGAGACCTGGCATCGCAAGTGCCCTTGCACGCAGCGATGACTGTACAGGGCTCAGCGCAGTGTATAACGCCATGAGCACCAACCTGTACATATGAATACCAGCCCGTAAACTGTATTCTTGCCAAAACCTACCGGTTTTCAGTCCCTCTACAGCCCCACATCCTCCGCGTAGGGCTCGAAATCGGATTTGGTGAAAACTTTGCCGACCTTTACGAATTCGTACTTGATGGCGTTCAGGTAGTGCCTCATGTGGACCTTATCGCCTGAATTCGGGTCAGCTGCAGCAAGGAACGCTGCATTCAGGATACAGTTCTTGATATTACCTCCAACGAACTCAAACTTCTCTGCCAGGAATCTGATATCCACATCATCTGCAAGAGGAGTGCTCTTAGGAATGGTGGTCCTCCAGAGCATCTCACGGGTATCCACATCCGGGAACTGGAACTCAACGATGTATTTCATACGTCTAAAGAACGCCGGATCGATATTGTGCTTGTAGTTTGTGGCCAGTACGCACACGCCGTCATAAGCTTCCATCTCCTGCAAAAGGAGCGCTGTCTTGTTGTTGGCAGAAGCCTGATTGGAACCTCCATCATCGGAACGCTTTGCAAAGATGGTATCGCACTCATCAAAGAACAATACGACGTTACATTTCTTGGCTTCCCTGAATATCATTGACAGGGATTTCTCAGTTTCACCCACATATTTATCAACAACCTTGGAAATATCTACTCTGTATAGCTCAAGATTCAGCTCATGGGCTATAACCTGTGCCATCATGGACTTACCGGTACCGGGAGCACCGAAGAGAAGAACTGTAAGTCCTCGGCCATAAGGATATTTCTTGGTATAATCCCAGGATTCATAGACCTGTTTTCTGTAGGTCATCTGCTCTATGGCATGAGATATGGTCTCTCTCTGGCTTTCATTCATAACGATATCGTCAAAACCAAACTTTGCCTCTACTCTCGTAGCTTTCTGTGAAAGCTCTGAACTCATCTGGGCATAGCACCCCTTAAAGAGATTGGCCCTTGATATCTTATCCTCCTGATCCATATTTGAAAGAGACTTCGCCTTTACCAGCGCATCGTGGATCTTTCCTGAGGTAAACAAAAACTTTGTGGACATCTCCAAAAGATCCACATCCTCTGCCAGGTCATAATCCTTTGCAAAGTACTCCCAGCAGGCCTGTCTTTCACCGGTATTCGGAGTAGGCAGCTCAAGGTCAGTAAACTGGCTCTTTGTTACTTCTCTGAAATCGATGTAGAGCTTACTCATGGCAAAAACAAGGATATCCCTCTCTGTCAGCTTGGAAAAAGCCAGGTCCATATAGCCGAAGAACTTTTCTTTTTCCTCATCTCTGTAGGTCAGCTCTGTAAGACAGCAGCAGGCCTTTGTGAGGATACATTCTCTGGTAACGGACCACAGAGCCTTGTCCACAAATTGGAAATCGTAGTTAAAGAGCTTTTTACAGTTGATGGCAACAGCCCTAAGTCCGTTTTCTTCGCAGAACTTCTTAACAAAGAATCTTCTTCCGCTGCCATCGTCACCGTAGTAGTAAAAGATCCTTACGCCGTCATTATAGGAAGTCTTCATGGCATCAAGTCTTCCCTGATTTGCCATTACCGGGTCGAGTTCCTTATCATCTGTGAGCATATAAATAAAACGGCTGTAATTCTCATCCAAAAGCATTGGATTACGGCCAAAGAGGTAGTCAATAATTCTTTTGTCAGGGGAAACAACAGTAGAAAAAGGCATACTGTTCATGACCTGGAGTGGCAGGATCGGAAGGAGCTGCTCAAGAGCAGCACTCATATCTCCATAGGCATGAGTTATCGAAAAAGCCTCACCATAAAAGACCTTTGCGGCTGACTCAATGGTCGGAGCTGAAAGATTGCCATTCTCATTTACGATATGAAATACACCTGCATAGTCGGTCTGGGTCGAAGCCAGGATTCCGCAGGCAAAACAAAATTTTGTGAAAGGTTCATAATTTAAGCGCTTGCACAGCTCATAGAACGGAAGACTTGTTCCGCTTGAAACTGTAAGCTCTGCTCTCTCATCGATTATGCGCAGCCTTTCAAGGATTGGGATTTTTATATCCTCGTTTATCTCATCCCATACGCCTTCATGTCTTGATGAAGATTTACTCTCATTATCTTCATCTTCTTCAGATGAGTCCCCTACTGAAAAGTCGCCAAGAAGTTTTAGAAGATCGTCATCGATACTCTCTTCTTCATCTTCCTCCTCTTCTGCCTGCTCTTTTTCTGAATCCTGCTCTTCATCTTCAAAAGCTTCCTCATCTTCGGATTTTTCAGAGAGGCCAAGGCGCACTTTATAAGAGTCTGTCAGCCTTATCCGGCAGGCCTCTTCGGCCATCTCAATGTCGGGATACAGGATATTCTTGTATCCGCCTTCACCGTTGGCATACAGAACTTTAAGCTTACCTATATAACCATCGAGAGAAGCGTTTACGCAGTCAAAGATATACTGCATATACTCGCTGTAACTCTCAAAAGGCTTGTTATTTAGATCCTTATCATAACTCGCCATATATTGCCCCTCATAAAACTAAGTCTTTTTACATTATGGCTATGTTTGTTTTGTTGTGATAAATGTGCCTCTGTCGAATACGCTCTTTGCTGTATTTATACCGGTCTGATTTTTGATATCAAAAACACCGTTCTTATTTTCATTGATAAATTCCATTGGTTTGTGCTTGGCATAGAGATAGGTTTCCTCCTCTTCATCCGGAGGCGGATTCTTCCTTCTGGCTTCTTCTTTTTTTATCTGCTTATTCATGCGTTCTTCAAGATTCATAAGAAGCCTCCTTTTTTATCAGAAATCCAGATCCTCATCCGGAGCTTCTACCATATCTCTGTATTCTTCCGGATAGTCCTCTGCAGTTACTTCCGTCATGCCCAGATACTCAGTAGCAAAATACCCAACAGCGCCGGTCTCAAGAACCACCTTGCACCAGGTATTGCCCGGCTTAAGGATATATCCCGGAGTCTTATAGGGCATCTTATGAAGGATCTTCGCACTCTCAGAAGGAGCTTCGCGAAGCCTTAAGACTGTATAACTGTTGGTAGTCTTGAAAGTGATATATCTTTTTGCTCTCTCAGCTCCGGCACCTTCACCTGAATCTGCACCAGAATCCGCACCTGCACTGTCAGCCTCCTCAGCCGTTTCTTCCGGTACTTCCTCTTTTGCTTCTTCCTGCTGATTTTCTTCAGGCAGCGTAGCCTCCACCACAGGCTCATCCCCTACCACCGTCTGACTCATGACAGCAGTCGTAGCACCGATAGATTTGGCGTCTCTGGAAAAAACTGAACTACTTCCGTTTAACATAAATAATGCGCCCAATGCCACTATTACGAAAAATGCAAATAACGCTATGAATATTCTCGAATTATGCTTCATACAACCCCCTAAGCACCCGGTAATCCGTCATCACATCATCAATCTGGAAAGATCTGTAATCAGCCTGTCGGCAACTGAATATATATTCCCATGCCGTTGCCCTGTGGGCTGCGGGCATAAATTGTACCGCCATAGTGCTCCACAATTGCCTTGGCCTGAGTAAGCCCCAGACCATTTCCGCTGATCCTGTTGGAGCCCTGGTAATTCAGTTCGAAAATATGCTTTGTTTCATTTTCCGGAAGTCCGTTGCCGGTATCCTTCAGAACAATGAAAATATCATCGTCAATTGTTGAAATAGTAACTACCAGTGTGCCGGCCTTCTTCATGTACTTGATGGAATTATCAATGATATTCCTGAACATGATAAGAAGTCTCTTGGCACTGGCACGTACCATCAGCTTTTCCTCCGCACTGGATATGGTGATGACAAGTCCCACAGCCTTCGCATCTGCAGAAAGCTCCTGTATTGCCCGTCTTGCAACGCCGATGATATCCACTTCAGTTGCATCCTCATCATCCGGAGGTAAAAGACTCTCATAAACAGCGTCATTGATTTTCTGGTTATCCTCATGCTTTGCCAGTTCATCTTTTATTTTTCTAAATTCGTTATCCCTGTCGGCAGCACTGTCCCTGAGTTCGTCGATGCTCTCCTGCCTTCTGTCCAGCTCTGCATCCTTCTCTCTTATCATGGAATCATAGTCTTTTTTCAGCTGCTCCATCTCAGCCTTCAAAAGACCTATCTCCTGCTGAAGATGCTCTGCGCCCGTGTAATCATTGCGACTTGAATAGCATATATAAGCAAAGTAGGTAAGGCTTAAGGTCGCCAGTAAAAACACCAGGACTATTAAAGTGAGACTGAAGTAGAAAAAACCAAAAACCGTAAGTACATAGAATAGGCAAGCTGCGATCAATGCTATTTTTTGTTTTCGAGTCATTTGTTTTCCCCCATATCATCCGGAATAATTTCTACGCCAATAAGTACGGTCTGCTCTCTATCTTATCTAATGAGATTCTTCTCTTATCTTTCACCGATAACACGCTCATATCATGAGTTGCCATGATGACCGTGATTCCGTGATCATGTATTATATCCAAAAGCCTTATGATCTCCGCACTGGATGCGGGATCAAGGTTCCCGGTGGGCTCATCCACCAAAAGATACTTGGGGTTGTTTATTATAGCCCTGGCCATGCACACCTTTTGCTGCTGCCCTCCCGACATCTCTCTGGGGAGCCTCTTGTGAAGAGAATCGATTCCCAGCATTGTCAGCACATCAACTATTTTTTTATCCGCTTCCTTAATTGCGCCTCCTGTGGCAAGTATCGCCGCCACCAGATTGTCATATACCGAAAGCTCCTGTATAAGTTTAAAGTCTTGAAATACAACACCTATTTTTCTTCGGTAATAGGGAACGTCTTTTCTCTTAATCTTCCCTATATCATCCCCGTCCACAAGGATTCTTCCGCTGTCAGGCTCTGTCTCCTTTAAAAGCATCTTAAGGAGCGTTGTCTTTCCACAGCCGCTTTCTCCGGTCAGCACGATGAACTCCCCGTCTCTTATTTCCTCCGAGAAGTTTCTGTATACATCAACTGCACTATTTTCAGTTTTATAGCCTTTGCACACGTTTAAAAAAGAAATCATTGCACCCTCAGCATCTTTTCAAGTCCCGTAACCCTAAGGACATCAATAATACCTTCATTTGCATTGATAATCGTGAATGATCCGCCCTTGGACTGGGCTGTCTTTTGTCCGATAAGGAGCGCTCTTAGTCCTGCACTGGAAATATATGTGGTCTCACCAAAGTTTATGATGACATCTGCGCTCTTCACAAAAGCCTTTAGGACCGCATTTTGGAAATCCGGTGCGGATATAGCATCCACTTTGCCCTTCACATTCAGTTGAAGCTTGTCTTCAAAGCTTATTTCTTCTACGGTCATACGCTTCGCATCTCCTTTAAAGGTAAAAAATCTATATCTCAAATATATTTCGACACATTTAGTGTTTTACATAAGAGTAATGGCTCCGTCGTAAATAGCTTCCTCGTCGAGAACCACATGCTTCTCCTTAGGTATAGCAGCATTCATATCCAGATAGCTGTTGCCATCCATAACAGCCTCTTTCTCCATCTGGAGCAGTCTTATCTTTGTTCTTAAAGGTCTGAACTGGTCCAAAAGAAACATCAGCTGGTGCCTTAAGTCTTCTGAAAGCTTCTTGTTTATAAGGATTGTCACGTCAAAAATTCCGCCGTCCTGAAGTCTGTTTTCCAGGAGAACACAGTCCTGACCGACAACTATCTCAACAATTCTCTCGATGGCCCATTTTGTTCCCTTCATTCGGTTTAGCTGATAGGCCTCCTTCACCAGCTGCCTCAAGGTGTCTTCAGGAAGAAAGCCGCCCTTTAGGTCTATTCCGAACCAGGAACCATAGAGTTCAAGAAGTTCCGGGCTGCATCTGTCAAGATCAAGCATTTCGTAGAGCTTTTCATTCTGTTCACTGCAATCGTTGTAAATACTTGAAAAAATAGACAGATATCTGTGGAAAAAGCTGTTTCTCTCCTGATAGACCGCAGGGAAAGCATTCATGAATACATCTCCCCTTACACCTACCCTGATATTGCCTATACTGGCCTTTCCTGTTCCAAGCATCTCGATAGCAATGAAAAGATATCTTCCACTTAGTTCATACAGCAGAGTATCCCCGGTATTTACTACTCTTTTTGCCCCAAGTGCCTTTAATATATGAAGCTTTCTGATAGTGTTCTCTTCCGGGTCGCACAAAAATGAAGTGATGTTTTCATGTTTTCCATCATCTACGGAATATTCAATATTATCTAATGCTATAACATAAATATAACACACAATCTGTTCCGACAAAAACAGGCTACAGCTAAGTCTTCCCCAGGTAGCACTCTCTTTTACCCCATCGAAGGGCTGTAAAAAGATGCTGTGCTCCATATCCTTTTTTTCGAAGATAAGCTTTCCCTCTTCCCCCAGTGAAAAGCCTTTGATACAGCCTTTCTTTATTCTGTTTTTCTTTACCGAATACCAAATATCATTAGCCATAGTTTTTTTCCTATCTGTCTGATGATACTATCTCCAGATTTATCTCCCCTGGATAACTAAGTGCATCCTGTCTTAAATAAATATCAAATTCTCTCTGCTGAGCCAGAGCCACGTTCTCTGAATAGAGAGAAAGTTCATAGACATATTCCACACAGGGAAGCTCCTCTATTCCATGGAACACATCCTCAAATCTGATCTTGTCTCCAAAATTATGATCAGAGTTTATATAATCAAGGCTGCTCCGCAGTTTTTCCTCAATCTGCTTTCTGCAGTCGGTGAAATGTCTTTTAACATAAACCGTGCACTTTACACCAACCGAAACAAAAGTAGGCTTTATGATCATGAACCTGGAGGTTATGAGCCTTCGCTCCTCAAGCCTCTTGGTCACCCTTTCAATATAGATATTTGAGAGCTTCGGGAATCTCTCATCTGAATCAGGAAGGAGAACAAGTTTGACAAGATTGTCATTCTCCGACATGATCGCCTTGGCCTTCTTGATGCAAAGCCCGGGGGTTGTCAGTGCAAGCTTCTCGTAGTCAGAAGCTGTCACTGCCCTGTACGGAGTCCTCATATCCTTGACAAACCTTTCTCTTACCTTATCCAGATTTTCTCTGAAACAGCCGCCTGTAGCTGCTCCGGGATTATAAAATGTAAGGTTACTGTCATTGTCTGCAAGTCTTAAGATGTTGCCCTGTCTTATGTTGCCTCTGTCTCCTGCGGTAACTGCGACACTTCCCATGAAAAGATCTGCATCGATGAAATCACCTGCATCTTCAATGATTATCTTTCCCTCTCCCTCGAGAAGGTGATAATAAAGAGCTCCCTCTTCATTCTTCTCAGGTCGTACAAAATCATACAGATAACCTTCTTCGTCCCTTCTGCGGGCTATGAGGAAAAAGGTCTCATGAACTATATTCTTAGTGGGAATACTTATCTCCTGCTCATCGTAGCCAAGTACCTTGCCCACATTGTACTTTCGCATTATTTCTTCGTTGTAGAGTATGACCCTGACGGAGTCCTTGAACTTCTGCGGTGCATATCCAAATTCCTGCTCTGAAAAGGTAAAGGTCATGCTACCATCACTATTTTTCTCATACAGACAGAATCTTCCGTTGCGGTCTCCTGAGGTTGAAAGCTCATATCTACGGTAGGAGGAACCCTTTTTTTCCTTGCCAAAGATAATGTAATAAACCTCTTCCCCAATGGGAGATTTCACGGTTATGCTGTCGTTCCTGCCAAAGAGCTGGCTAAAGGATCTGGTGTCCTTCTGCCATACTTCGAACAAAAATCCAAAGATATTGGTTATCTTGGGAACGATGTCATACTCTGCTCTTGTAAGAGTTGCCCTGATGCAGTAACCACTTATTGGTGTCTCACCATACTCCGTCATTTTGATGTCGGGGAGCGAAACTTTTATCTCGCCGCTGTTAACAAAAGCACTGGTAAAATCTCTTACCGAAACCTTTACGAAGCCCTTTTCCGTATAGCATTCCCACTTTATGTCTGCAAAAATGTGCTCCGTTCTGTCAACGGTACGGTTTCTGTTTGCATTCTCCACCATCTTTATGTAGAAAATGATCTCATGAAGGTCTGAGATGTCACCGTTCATAATGAAGTAGACGCTGTTTTCCTTCACCGGCTCCTCACCAAAAAGCATGGCAGGAACGCTTATTTCTCTGTCGAGGATATAGCTGATGTCTTTAAAACCTTCTTTATCATGGGAAAAGACCCCTTCAATTCTTCTGTTCCCAACGACCACTTCCCTGTTGGTCTCGAAAATCAGGTCTCCAAGTCTGAATCTCTGTCCCGGCATAAGGACGTTAGTTTCCATGATATCATCGGGGGAAAGCAGAACTCTGGCGCACTTGCCCCTTATGGGCACAAAACCGGCCATCTTAAGAAGAGCCATCTTTGCCCTGTAGTTCAAATTTGCTATCTCTACTCCCTGCAGTGCCAAAAAGGCAGTGAGGTTCTCGATGATAGTAATACCGGGATCTGAGGCATTATAGTTTGTCCACTCGGAGGACCTGATGGGGAGTTCCCTCATCACATCTTCCATACGCTCTTCGTATGTTCTGCTTTTTAAATCCTCAACATTTAGCATCTTTTTTCATCCATCACTTATTTGTTATTATGATCTTGTGGTTGCCGCTTCGGGTAACCATGAAAGGTGAAAGCTTTATGTCTTTGGCATCTATCTCGTGCTCTCCATAAGCATCCACATATCTTGCAGTAAGAGTTATTCTCTGAATGACAGCTCTGCTCCTTAGTACTCCGAGCTTCATAAGGATCTGGGACTGTTTCGGAAGAGTACCAATTTCCCATCCCTCATGCTCAGGTCCTGATACCGGATCAAGGTATTCCGAGAGCACATTATTTGCTTCACTCTGCACCTCAAAGCTGTCATCCATGTCCATTACCATGGCCCAGATATTCACTGAAATATCAACGAAAATAGGCTCTACGATGTGAAGATTTTCCTCTGTCACGGTAAGCTCACAGTTCTTAAGGATTTCCTTTTTGAGTCCGCCTGCAATCCTGTGATAGGAGAATGCTCCATCGGCAAAGTCCTTCATGAGAAGAACTACGGATATGGATGATGGATTGGTAACTCCATCAATGGTCTCACCTACTACAATCTTTGTCTTATCAATGCTGTCTGAGTATTCCATGACAAAGCGGGTATAGTCATTTTCAGATACAAGGCGTCTTCTTGAGTTCATTATGCCTGCGCATCTCATAAGAGCGTGGTCCAAAGTTTCAAGATTGCTTCCGCCATGTGATCTGATGGGATTGGATACGGAATCAATAAAGGGAGCTGCTCCCACCAGATCCGTTATCCTGCCCTCGCTTAGATTTCCGTACTCGCCGTCCGTACTCCTTATCCTTGCCTTAAATGCTATGTCGTCCGTTACTCTTGGTATGTCGCATTTTGCTCCGTCGGAGAAGATGATCCTGCCCCGTAATCTGTCAATTCGGTAGCTTCTTCTGTCCACGGCATCATCGAAATTATCTACTTCATTCCAGAGAACGTAAAAAGCTGATATTCGTCCAAGGAAATCATACTCTGCCCTGACTTTTTCAGGTTCCTGTGCAAGTAGTCTTTCCTTTTCCTCCTTACGGGTACAGTCTTTTTCATTAACCCATACCACCGCATCCAGGATATTCTGGGTTCCAAGTGCAACGCTCATATTGGGCATTACTTCTTCGATGTAGTAGTCCCTCTCCTCGCTGGTCTGTACATTGGTTACGATCACAGCGTTGAGACAAAGCTTTGCGATATGGGGTAAAAAGATATCGTTAAAATCACTGCTCTGGGTCTTGCTCCTTACGAGTTTTAACCAGTAGAGTCTGTTTCCTTCAAGATTACATTCCTGCATATCAGCAGGAGGAAGGAATATCAGTGTTCCCGACCTCGAAAAATCTTCAGTGAGATCGGTATATCTCATCTTTGAAAAGCCTGTGGCTCCGTAGTACTCCAGATTGCACTTTACTCCATTCTGGTTACAGGTATCTGCCAACTGGAAGTAAATGCTGATGGGTCCCTCCACAAGTTTCTTGTCAAGACCTATGTAAAGGGCATCTTCCTTGTAGTCAATTCCGGAAAAAGCTGTAAATGTCTTTTTGGCAACAAGGAGTTTTGTAAGGTCCTCTTTCCTTGTTCCGGCTATTCTTTCAAGCTTTGCGGGAGCTACGAATTTTCCCTCGTAGGAGTAGGTTATCATGCACTTCTCTATGGTAGGGTAAGTGTGGATAGCCGGTCTCATAAAGCAGTTATCAGACTTTGTGACCCTGAACCTCAGGCACCTTCCGCTATAGGGACCGTTTTCCGACTCCATCCAGTCTGAAGGGCAGATAAATGAAAGCTTGTAATCGCCCTCTTCGCAGTTCTGGAAAAGCTCTCCATATTCCGTATCACACTTTAGTTTCTTCCATCCGATACCGTTGTAATACTCGATGGTGATCTCATCCACCTTTGCCATGGCGGTACTGTCAAGAGGTGTCTTTTTGGGTTTTAGCTTTACAATTGCAAGTTCCAGTTCCTCCTGTTCGGGAGAAAGCCTTAACTGGTTCTCGTGGTAGGTAACCTTGAAATTAAGGGTTATCCTTGCCCCTTTCTTGGAGAAGCAGGGATTGTGCCCAATATAGCATTCGTTATAAACAGCTATTGTGTCTGAGAAGGGATTAAACTTTGAAACCACAAACTCTGTGTTGCCATCCCCAACATACTCAGGAAGCCTCGAATCACCTGCTGCCGAAATAAGGACATCATCAACTTCCAGAGAATCTGTCATCACTTCATTACACTCTAAGGTAACAACGACAAATTCCTCATTTCCGACCTTTACAGTGGCACCCTTGCTGCTCTTTATAAGCTCGAAAGTTTTCTTGTCATCAAGGAGCTTTACATGGTCAAACTTCGTAAAGGAGCTCTTTTCAAGATATTTAAAAGAAAACTCGCCTTTTTCTATTCTCTCGATAAGAGCATCTGCTCCCTCAAACCTTATATAGATAGGCTCATTTACCCCGTCAAAGAGTCTGTCGTGGTACATGATAAGGACGCTCCTGCCGATACTCTTTTTTTCACCAAAGAGAGTAAACGGAGGTACCTTGAAGTTCCCCTCAAAGTCTTCTTCGCCTGGGTATTCTTTCTTTGTTTCTTCGCTCTCAGGCTCCTCCTCATCGCTCTGTAAAAGAGCTTTCGGAACAATTTCAGGGACAGCCAGGTCACCATATATGGGAGTTAAGGTTCCGTCTTCAGCATCCGTCATGAATACGCATTTTATCTTGGACTCAGTGACATACAGATTTCTTTCTGTCTCAAATATTACAAATCCCGAGTCCGTGTCATCTGATTCTGCAGTGAGTCTCGTTCCCTTTGGCACCTGGGTTCCCATGATGGAATTTCCTTCCAGGTTAAAGACTACCATGCTGGCTGCAGGCTGAGCAGGTCTCAAGGTGGAATCCAGCATATTTACGAATTCCATGTGATACCTGTCGGGCATCTGGCTCATGAGGCGGTTGTTTTCCTCGGTCTCCCTTGCAAATATCTGAGCTATGATGGAACCGGCATCGGGATTTTCCCTGTCAAACTTCCACTCCGGGGTATAGCTCTTACTGAGCTCCTCTATTTTATTTTCTATATCCTCTACGCTTTGAGGCTTAAAAGCATTGTTCATAGGTTACTCTTCCATGTCGATGATATCAGGCTCGTAATATTCTTCTTCGTCAGTTTCTTCAGGTTCTGCATTCAGGTAGAAGGGAAATACCATGTTGTCCCTCTGGTTATTCTCAGCAAGTATGTAATCGATATTTATCATTATGTAGCCCTGCTGGGAATGCATCTCTGTTTCTATATTTACGTTTACGATCCTCGGCTCCTGCCTCAGGATGCTTTCAGCCAGATCTCTTTTCATGATGGTCAGCTCTGTCCTATTGAGATCCATAAAAACATAGGAAGCTGTCTGGGTACCGAAATTAGGTCTCGTAAGTCTCTCTGTTACCTGTGTCATGAGAATGAGATAAACTGATTCCCTGACTGACTGTTTACCTATACTCATCTTAAATCGTCCGGTGGCCGGATCTATCTGAGGCGGAAAAGCTACGCCCGTTCCTAAAAAGGACTGCTCCATTTATATCCTCCTGAATTATCCCAGTTTAACCGGGGTTCCCTCAACTGATACTGGTCCGGAACTTGAAAGCTTGAGCATTGAGTTTCCGGAAACTGAAACATTTCCGCCCTCGATGCTGACTCTGTTGTTTGATTTAACCTCTGTGGAATTTGAGGTCTCCATCTTAAACTTTGTTGCTTCCAAAGTAACTGTTCCGTTACTTCCATTCATGTAAAGTGTTATATTTTCTCCTACCTTGACGGTAAGTTTTTTCTCTGCATTGATAGTCATCTGACCGCTCTCGGTCTTCATCTCTATCTGGTTCTTTCCTTCCTTGTCAGAAAGGAGAATGACTTTTTTCTCATTGTCCAGCTGGAATTTATGGCCTTCCCCTGAGGTGGTGATGGTTATCTTGTCCTTATCACCTTCGCCCTCATGGTTATCGATGATCTCAATGGTATTTCCGTTTCTGGTCATTATTTTCTTTATGTCATTCTGTTCATGGAAAGCTTTGCTGACAAAGGTGGAATTGGTCTTGGGAAGTGCGCCTATTACAAAGGCTCTCTCGATATTTCCCTGTTCAAAAACGACGATCACCTGATCTCCGACTTCCGGTATGAAGTACTCTCCCCACTTCTGTCCTCCGTAGGGAAGCGCCATTCTGGCCCAGACAAGTTTGTTTTCATCATAGTCCCTGGTAGTGATGTTGACCTGGACAAAGCCCTGCTTCTCCTTGTCATAGTTTTTGGTCACATTACACACCAGTGCGCCCATTATCCGGTTGTCGCCCATGGCGTTTTTTTCAAACTGGTGTCTCGCGACATCGTCAACCACATCAAAAAACGGCATCTTTATCCCCCATTTACAGTGTGGAAGCCTTACCCTCAATAGTGGTAATAAACTGGTCTCCACTCACATATTTATGATTCACATCCGTGATATAAAACTTATTTGAAATGGCATCTCCAAAATTCTTTAAGGTTATAAATCTCCCGGGTACCATCTCCGGCAGCCCCACCAGCGTCATCCTAAGACTTCCAAGTCTGTAGGAAATATCCTCTAAAAGATATTCTGCTCTGGTCTCTGCATCCTTCTGGGTCTCTATTGTTGAATCGATATACACATAGGACTGGGATGCAATCAAAGGCTTTGCCTTTCCGCCAAGAGAGAACTTTCCGGCGTTTTTCTTTTTTACCTCAATCTTACTTGCCTTTCCTATGTCCAGGGTCCTTACCAGTACCTGCCCTGCCAGTCCCGTGATGTCATAGCTGACGTCATAGGAAAGAATGATGTTGGAGGGCGAAAATTCTGCCAGCTCCTGAGTATTGGCTTTTGCTTTTCTGAAGGCCACATTTCCGCCTATGGAGAAAAACTCGTAATTAAACTTTTTTGCTGCCTTTACCACAAAATCGTAGTCGCTTTCAGCCACCATCTCAATCCTGTTATCTACTTCCTGGCCCCCTGCGCCGCCGGCTCCGCCTGCACCACCTGCGCCTCCGGCGCCTCCGGAGGTTTTATCCGGTGTGTCGGATACTGTGATGCTGGTTATGACCTCGCTGCTCTGAAGGCTCTGATAAGGTCCCTGATCAAAGATTTCCTTAACAGCATCGGAATAATAATTTGCTTTTAGTCTCTTGGAGCAGTTATTTGCCATCATGACGCCCTTAACATCCATGGCGGTAACTCTTATGACGGTTTCCTCCGGATACTCATGATCATAAGAAAAATCAACTCTGGCAATATATCCGCGAAATACTTCAGTATAGTTCTCCGAATACCCCATCGTCAGTTTTACGGGCATTCCCAGAAGCAGGTACTTTTTTGCCTTTGCTACCAGGAACTCTCCGGAAACCGAATCATAAAGTCCCCCAAGATTAAAAACTGCTATGCTGGCCTTAAAATCACTGGTCAGATAAATATCCACTTCATTTACGGATATGGGAAGCTTTTTATCCGCCGATGGATCATTATCCCCCAGAAAAACCTTGCAGCAGGGATCGTGAAAGCTATCATATTTTTTATACAGTTCGTTAAAATCAATTGCTGCCATAGAATCTCTCTATCAAAGTTGAGGTGCAATAATCTGTTCTACAGGTCTTGCTTTTGGATTAAAACTCTCAATGTACCTGTTCTGCCACTGATTCTTGGAGGATGGAAGTTCATCATTATCAAACAGAAGCATGCAGATAGTTACATAAGCTCTGCAGGGTTCACCGTTCATATTGAACATTACATATTCCGCATTGACAGAGGTGATCATTCCCTCGTAGATCATGTCTCCCCAGACAAATCTTGCAAGTCTCTTATGTCTGTCCCTTGCAATGGCGGAAAGAGCTTCCACATCCGCCTGTACTGTATTGATATTGTCTTTTTTCTTCGCGGTCTTTACTGCATTCTTCGCAATTGAAGTCTGAGAAAGAGTAAATTTATCCTCGAAAAAAGCCTCGCTGTTATCCGTTCTGTCAATTACGAACCTTACGCTAAAATCAATTCTTGTATTACTGGAAGCCATTCGGCTTGATGGTCCCGGAAAACCGGGCGGCGGTCCGTGATGATGTTCATGACCTTCTCCCTGTTCCGGAGGTGGGTCCTGATGATCGCGTTTTGGAGGAACCGCTCTGAAGTCCTGGGTTGGCATTTCCTCGCCACCGTATCCGGTAATACTCAACTCCTCCGGGTTAAAAAGGACATTGTATCTGTATCTTTGGATCTTTCCGAAGTTCTCAAAGCCTTTCTCCCCCTCATGCCCCTCTAAATAAGACAGCTCTACCCCTGAACCTGCCATGGCCTGTTTAACATTGTCCGTACTAAAACTTCCTTTTCCTGACATGGCCCCCGCTCCTGCATCAGCCTTTGGAGCATCTGCATACTGCGGTTCTTTTCCGGAGGTGTCAGCAATCTCAAGTACTGCCTTTTCAGTAATCCCCAACATTTGGGCTGCTGAATCAGTAAATCCCATAAGTCTGCCCCCTCAAAATTATATGTCAATATTCATAACGCCATTATTCATTGCCTTTGATGCCTTACTTGCGATGCCAACATCTGAGCTCTCAGAAAATCTGGTCTCAAATGCTTTCTGCCACTCTTTTTCATCATAGTTAAAAACATTATCCTCTTTCGTTTCCTGGGTGATCTCCAGATGCATTATCCCTCGCACAGGATTTCCGCTTGTATTAAACATTGTATATCTGTTCGATACATTGGTGAGCATGCCCCTGAAAGTCATCTTGGACCAGGCAAATACCACCTGCTGGGTTCTGATGGAGGATAAAAGCGCCAAAAATGCATCCATGACTTTTCTTACACTATGGAATCCACCATCATGCGTTGCCATATCCTTCACTTTTGATACGGCGGCACTGGCATTTAGATTGACTCCGTCAAGCATAAAGGAATCAGGAACATCCACATCATCAAATATCAGGTCAAAAGACATTCTGGTCTTACCGCCGGTAAGGTTGTAGATATTCATTTTGTTCATACCGGAATCCTGTTTATTAACTTCCTGCTGCTTACCTATGGCTGAATACAGTCTTATGCTTTCAGGATTGTACTGTACCTCAAATTTGATGAACTGGCTTTTTATCTTTGAGGCAACGCCGATGGCCTTTCCACTGTCGTTTCCAAATCCATCAAACTTCTGAGGTACCAGTGCTTCATTTTTACCCACATCATCGATGATATTCTGGGCCTTTTCCATTATCGAGGCTTCCTTAGTACCATCTCTTATGGCAGCTATAAGTTCATTTGCTGCCGTTCCGATCTCATCATCCTTGATGGAATCATAGCTTGGATTGAGGACGTACAGAGTAGCTTTTTCTATGGAACCACCAAACATTCCGGCAGCGGCTGTACCAATATCCGAATATCCGGCCATATAAGCGTCCTCCTTTCCCAGAATAAAAAATTAGTAACCGCGCCTTACTTTTTCGTTGCGCATCTGCCTTTCAAGTTTGTTTATAACCTGATTACTTATGGTATTCATCTCAGCTCTGACTGTGTTATCTATCATCCTCTGGATATTCACCTGAGAAAACTCACTTGTGGTGTTATCCACTTTTCTTACTTCCTTCGCATTCAAATAGCGATTTTCGGTAACAACGTCAGAAGAGACCTCCTCCTTTATCTGCTTTTTGAGATTGCGCTGCATAAGTTCAAGCTGTTCGTTTATCTCTTCACTTGAAAGACTCTCGGTAATCTTATGTACTGTCTCTACAGGTCTTATGGGGCGTGGAACATTACTCTGAACCTGACCTCTTGGAACAGGCTCTTTTACCTGGGAAGTAATGCTCTGCGCAGCTTCTGAGGGAGCCTTTTCTTCCCGTGGGATTTCCTCTTCCCCTCTCATGGCTGAGTTGATATCAAAAATTAGTTCGCCAACCTCTGCATTCCTAAAGTAATTCTCCCTGATGACCTCTTCCGGATTTGTCTGATACTTATTAAGAAGCTGGTATATTTCAAGGGACTGTTCAGGGAAAACTTCCTTTAAACGGGAAAGAAATTCCTTTTCCTTATTCTCCTTGACAATCCTTTCGCTGGTAAGCTTTTCCATGAGCTTTTCAGGAGACGAAAGTGAGAGTTCTGCCATCTTCCTGGTCTTTTCAAAAGCACTCTCTGTTGGCACCTTCTCTTCGGTCCTTGAAACATTTTTTATGGTTTCGAGATACTTTTTCCTTCGCTCTTCATTAAGGAGCTCAAGCTTATTAACATTCTCGGTGAGCTTTCTTATGTCTTCATCAGTGATCTTTTCGGAAGTCTTCTCAGTAATAAGCTCTGTCTCTTCTTCCATAGATCCCTGCCCGGGAACTTCCATAAGTTCTTCTCTGCCAAAGTCCTTATAGGCTTCATAGCCCTGGCCGCCTTCTGTATAGCCTGCCCTTGCCTTTTCACCCAGCTGGCCGATTTCTCTTATGATGTCCCTTCCACTGCTTGCAGGAGCCTCTTTAGGCATTTCCTTTTCAACAGTGGTCTTAAGGATTTTTTCAAGCTCGCTTTTATTGATTACGAGAAGGTTCCTGGCGTTTTCCTCGCCTTCCTCGAGAAAGCTTTCAAAGATAAGTTCTGCTTCCGGAGTCCTCTTTCCACCGGCTTTGCTTCTCCCAAGCCTCTCTTCCGGAGCCTTACCGTAAATATTCAGGACATCTCCTTCACGATATAAAACCTGAACTTTTCCGGGGATATCCTTAAGCTGCTGTATAAATTCCCTTATCTTTGAGTTTGTCTTTTCAGAAATACGTACCTTATTGTTTTCAGTAAGAAGAGTGATAAGTTCATTCCTTACTGTTCTTAGCTTTCCTGCAGGGACTTTTAGTTCCTTAAGAAGCTTTATCTGGTTCTCTGTGATAGTGGTAAGATACTTTGTTTTTTCCCTGCTGACTATCTCTGAAGAGTTTCTTATGAGTTCCTTGATTTTCTCAAGGTTACTTACGGTGAACTCGCCGCTTTCACCGGTTTCCAGGAGATTTATCAGCTGTACCAGCTCTGTAGTATGCTCAGGATTTTCTATTACTGTGGTATTGCTTTTGTTTTCCTCAGCAAATCTAATATACTGATTAAGTACAGTGCTAGCTTCTGATTCTCTAAGGTTCTCCCTTCTTTGCTGCGGGCCTTTTGTGCCTAACCCTTCACCTTCCTCATGCCCTTCGTCTGAAACAGGTCTGTTTATAAATTCTGTTCTGGATAATAATTTTCCTGGTTCAGCCTGGGTAGTTCTTATTTTTTCAATTTCTTTTTTGTACTCGGAAATAACTTCTACAGCATTTTTCTGAGCTCTTGCTGTTTCGATTGTCCTTACATAAATATTTTGTATGAGCCCGTTTCCGGCATCTTCTCCCATCTCTTCAAGTTTCTCAAGGGCTTTTTGCGGAAGTGCCTCTTTAACTTTTTCCACAAGCTCAAGATTATAATTTTCAGATCTTGTGTTGTACTCCTGAAGGTTTTCTGTTAGAAGTGCATTGTTTGATTCAATCTGATTTATGACCTCTTCCAGAACCTCAAAGCGTAATGAATCAAATTCATCCTGTCGGCTGTAATCAAAGAGCTGTAACTCATTTACAAACCGGCTAAATCTCTGGGATATCACGCCGCCTTCCAGGACTTCCTCTCCCTCCTTATCACTTTCATGAGAAGGAAGTCTTCCTATGAGCTCGGTCCTTGCAACGAACCCTCCCGGCTCAGTCCGGATAGTTCTTGTTTTCTCTATTTCTTTTGTATACTCGGAGATTATTTCAAAAACATTTTCCTGGGAACTTAAAGCCTTAGTTATCCTGTTTGAGATATTCTGGATAAGCTCATTACTTGCCTCTTCTCCAACAATTCTCAGGCTCTCAAGGGCCTCCATCGGAAGCGCTTTTTTGCCCTTTTCTATGATCTCAAAACTGTAGCTGTTGGTCCTGCTGTTATACTCCGACAGATTTTTGCTAAGAACCTTATTGTTAACTTCAATCTGATTTATGATGTCCTCAATGTTCTGAACCTGAACTGCGTCAATCTCAGCCTGCTGGCTGTAAGCAAAAAGCTGCAGCTCATTTATGACCTGACCGTTCTTTACTTCGTTCAGTACATTTGTCACATCATTTCTTGAAACAGAGGTTCCGAAGTTGCTTACAAGCTTTGAAACGATCTGGTCAGAAGCCTTATAGAAGGTATCTTCAAACTTGAAAAAGGTGTTCTGATCCAGGAAGAACTTCTCAAATCCGGCGCGATAGATATTCTGCAAAAGCTGCATGAGCACGGCACCGTTTATCTCATTCTTCACATTTGTAACTTCTGTACTTACGTTCTCAAGGTCTTCCTCATAGGTATTGTCATTTATCAGGAAAAGATTCTGCTGCCCTACATGAGCTCTTTCCCTCATCATTGACAGGAGGATGTTCTGTGCTGTGTAGCTCTGCTCAGAAAGAGAATACTCATTTTTCTCGATCTCGTTGTATTCTGAGGACCTGTTGAAGTTCGATACTATCTGATAGACAGCGCCTGTCTGAAGTCTTTTGAATACGCTGTTGTACAGGTGGTTTTCCATCTCCTTTTCGGAAATGACATTGTCCGTGGTCTTTTCCTTAAGAGCACTGTTCTCCCGGACTATCTCCACAAGGGATCTTATGTCCTCTCCCTGCTCAAGATAGAGATTTATAAGAGAATTGGTATTCTTGGTCTCCTGAGCCATCCTGTAGAAGGCTTTCATGAACTTCCTGTCATCCCTGACTCCCAGCCTGTACAGCGCATCTGTAATGAAAACTCTGTCCTGATAGGTAAGCTTCATGTCAGCGGAGGCTACTATCCTGTTGAGAACATTGTTCAGTATCTCTACCTTATTGTAGTTGTTCTCATTTCTGACTGAACTGTTGAAAATACTTGAAATTCCTTCCCCTTCTGTCACATAGATCTCAGGGGGAGTTGTAGTGATATGGAGAAGATCCTCCTCATCAACTCTTGTCTCCACCAGGGAATAGTTTCCGATAATGCGATGGTAAAAGCTCTCCGGATCTCGCAGGTATGAAGTTTTGGCTTTAATCTCCAGAGGAGCTTTTACTGTCAGCATGTTGTTATTTTACCGTCCGTTTTTTATTTTTTTGATAGTGCCTCAGCCATCAGTGCCCTTCTTGTGGGCGGCCATACTACCTGAGGTGCCCTGTCGCCGCTAGTAGGAGAAACCACTGCATACTTGTTTGTGGTCATATCCTTTTTAAGCTCATATTGCGGCTTTTCCTGAGGCTTTTCACCGTCTCTTGATGACTTTGCTGAGTACTTGACGTTGGTCTGATCCTTACTCATCTCGTACTGAGCCTTAGCTTCAGGCTTCTCACTGTCCTTCGAAGACTTAGCCGAGTACTTGACGTTGGTCTGATCCTTACTCATCTCGTACTGTGGCTTAGTTTCAGGCTTTTCACTATCCTTTTTGGATTTCTCCGCATACTTGGCATTTGCCTGATCCTTGCCCATCTCGTATTGTGGCTTTTCTTCAGGCTTTTCGCCATCCTTCTTGGATTTCTCCGCGTACTTTACGTTGGCCTGATCCTTGCCCATCTCGTATTGTGGCTTTTCTTCAGGCTTTTCGCCATCCTTCTTGGATTTCTCCGCGTACTTTACGTTGGCCTGATCCTTGCTCATCTCGTACTGCGGCTTTTCTTCAGGCTTTTCGCCATCCTTCTTGGACTTCTCTGCGTACTTTACGTTTGCCTGATCCTTACCCATCTCGTACTGTGGCTTTTCTTCGGGCTTTTCGCCATCCTTCTTGGACTTCTCTGCATACTTGACGTTTGCCTGGTCCTTGCTCATCTCGTACTGTGGCTTTTCTTCAGGCTTTTCGCCGTCCTTCTTGGACTTCTCAGCGTACTTTACGTTTGCCTGGTCCTTACTCAGTTCGTACTGTGGCTTTTCTTCAGGCTTTTCGCCGTCCTTCTTGGACTTCTCCGCATACTTGACGTTTGCCTGGTCCTTACTCAGTTCGTACTGTGCTTTCTCTTCAGGCTTTTCGCCGTCCTTCTTGGATTTCTCCGCATACTTGACGTTTGCCTGGTCCTTACTCAGTTCGTACTGTGCTTTCTCTTCAGGCTTTTCGCCGTCCTTCTTGGATTTCTCCGCATACTTGACATTTGCCTGATCTTTTTTCAGTTCGTACTGCGGTTTCTCCTCAGGTTTTTCTCCGTCTCTCTTGGACTTCTCAGCATACTTTATGTTTGCCTGATCCTTACTAAGTTCGTACTGTGGCTTTGCTACAGCCCTCTTGTCATCATCCTTTGGTTTTTCCGCATACTTGTTGTTTGTCTGATCTTTTTTCAGCTCATACTGAGGCTTTAATTCCGGCATTTCGCCATCACGTTTTGATTTTTCAGCATATTTAACCTGATTTCCGTCATCTTCGTAATCATAAGGTGATCTGACTACAGGCTTCTCGCCGTCACGTTTGGCCTTCTCAGCATACTTTATGTTTGCCTGATCCTTACTAAGTTCATACTGAGGCTTTGCTACTGCTCTCTTGTCATCATCCTTTGGCTTTTCTGCGTACTTGTTGTTTGTCTGATCTTTTTTCAGCTCATACTGAGGCTTTGCTTCCGGCTTTTCACTATCGCGCTTTGCCGTCTCAGCATATTTAGCTTCAGCTCCGTCTTCTTCATAATCATAAGGCGATCTGACTACAGGCTTCTCATCGTCACGTTTTGCCTTCTCAGCGTATTTAAGCTTCGAACCATCTACCTTTAAGCTGTAAGCCGGTTTATTGTACGGAACGCTGTCAGTTCTGGTTATGCTGCCTTCTGCTCCAACAGTATAGGTCTTTCCTTCCTCATCCGGCTTTGCCTTGGTTGCTGAGGTGTTTGAAATGTTTCCTGCACCGTCCCATGGACCTCTCTGGGTAGGCTTCTCGCTATCTCGCTTTGCGGTCTCGGCATATTTAGCTTCAGCTCCGTCATCTTCATAATCATAAGGAGTCCTGATTACAGGCATCTCCCCATCACGGTCTGCCTTCGTAGCATATTTAAGTTTCGCACCGTCCGTCTTTACGCTATAGGCAGGTTTGTTATATGGAACGCTGTCAGTTCTGGTTATGCTGCCTTCTGCCCCAACGGTATAGGTCTTTCCTTCTTCATCCGGCTTTGCCTTGGTCGCTGAAGTCTTTGTCTTGTTCCCAGCACCGTCCCAAGGTCCTTTCTGTTCAGGTTTCTCTCCGTCGCGCTTTGCCTTCTCGGCGTATTTAACCTCCGCTCCGTCATCTTCATAATCATAAGGACTTCTGACTATCGGCATCTCGCCATCACGGTCTGCTTTTGTAGCATATTTAAGGTTCACGCCGTCTGTCTTATAACTGTAAGCCGGTTTGTTATACGCAGCGCTGTCAGTTCTGGTTATAGTACCATCCGAGCCTATGGTGTAGGTCTTATTATCTTCATCCGGCTTTGCCTTGGTTGCTGAAGTCTTTGTCTTATTAGCTGCACCATCCCATGGGCCTCTCTGCTCAGGCTTCTCACCGTCACGCTTTGCTGTTTCAGCATATTTAGCATCGGCCCCGTCATCTTCATAGTCATAAGGGCTTCTGACTATAGGCATCTCACCATCACGGTCTGCCTTTGCCGCATATTTAATGTTCACACCGTCTGCCTTATAGCTATAGGCCGGCTTATTATATTTAACTGCATCGGTTCTTGTTATGGTTCCATCCGGACCTATGGTGTAGGTCTTATTATCTTCATCCGGCTTTGCTTTCCTGGCAGAAGTCTTATCCTTGTTATTAGTTCCATCCCAAGGGCCTCTCTGCTCAGGCTTCTCACCGTCACGCTTTGCCTTCTCGGCATATTTAAGCTCAGCTCCGTCCTCTTCATAATCATAAGGAGTTCTGATTATAGGCTTTTCGTCATCTCTCTCTGCTTTCTGAGCATATTTTAGCTTTGTGCCATCAACTTTCAGGCTGTAAGCAGGCTTATTATACTTAACCGTATCAGCCCTTGTTACAGTTCCGTCCCCTTTAACTAAATAGGTCTTATTTTCAATATCCGGTTTTGAATAAGTAGCAGACTTTTTGTCCTTATTCTTATCACCATCCCATGGTCCCTTCTGTTCCGGCTTTTTCGCATCTGTATCCTGCTGCTTTGCCCACTTCTTACCGGTAGCTTTTCCATCCCAGGGCGCCTTCACTGTAGGCTTCTTATCATCAGTTCCGCTGGTTGCGGCGAACTTATTTTTCGTCTTATCATTTTTAATGCTGTAAACATCTTTTTCAGACATGGGTCTGATGGGATTAGTCAAAACCATAAGCTCTCTGTAAGCTATTGTGGTTACTTCCGTTAAGATCCCGCTTCTCTCTGAGTTGAGTTCACCATATTCCTTGCTGATAACGGTACATCCCGTGAACGTATATAGTCTTGCAGGAAAAGCATCGGGAAGTTCAGTGAACCCCTTCATGGCAGCGTGTCTGTAAACATGCAATACAAGAGGAAGCGCCAGCTCCGTACCGTTTGCCAGAGGATCAAGCATCCTGTCCGTTCCAACATACCTCTCAACCTGAAAGGTAAAAGGCTTTGAAATAGGTTTGCGCTTCATATGAACGTAGTCATTGACTCCGCCTTCTTTTATGTACTCGTACTCATTTTCCTTTGTAAAAGCTCTGACACTTTTTAAGGGCAGGAAAAATATACCTTCAACTTCCAGCACGAAGTTAAAAGCAGTAATAGGATTATTTACGCTGGGATTGGTATTATTTAATACTTCATTTTCAATAAAACCGCTCATGAGCTATCCTCATAAATCACAATAGTCTACTGGGTTTCATGTCCAAAATGCTCTTTTCCTTACCTTTTTTAGAGGGAGTAAGGCTCTTATTGATACTGGAGATTTCACTGCACCAGCGCCTTCTTTCAGCATGTTCCAGATTCATTACCTCGTCCATTCCCCAGTGGAAATAGTACGAGATAAAAGACATCTCCTTGTACAGTTCATCCTTTGGATAGAGCTTTAACCCTCCTGAATAAAATTTATAGGTACCTCGAAAGTCTTTCCGCAATCAGGACATACACACCGCATAACAGGTGGTTCTACATCGTTGATTCTCTGATACATATCCTGTAAAAAAGCAAGATCCGCAGTGAAAAGCTTCTCAATTGTAGTAGCTGATATGGTATCAACTCCTTCAAGCTCAGTGATTACCTTGCTTAGGATAACGATTGTAAGATATGAGGGATTTGCTAAAACTCTCGGGTCCCTTGTGGCCGCTATCTCATCTCCCGCTGTCGCCAGCTTCATTTTTCCTCTTCTGTGAAGTTCCCCTGATGCGTCCATATATCCCTTGGGAAGTGTGAACTCATACGTAGTTTCCATAGCATCCTCCTTAAAAGTTTTTTAATCTTTTTGCTGCTTGTTACCTTTACAGGATACAGGGCCGAGGCCCTGCATCCGAAAAAATAGCAAATTTGCGAAAGTCTTAGTTTGGTATGATGAGTTCCTCATACGCAATTTCAACAGACTCGATGGCAACATCGCTGTTCTTTGCATCAAGATCAGGAGCTGTATACTTGGTTACCCAGGCATTCTTCAGTGTCCACTGTCTTGCGCCCTGAGCTGTTGATACCAGTGTATTTGGTGCACCGGAGTTGATATCGATAAGTTCTATCGTTACGCTCTGACGTGGAATCTGTCCACGAGTCTCACTCACACACTCCATTACCCATGTCTTGAAAGCACTTGAAAGAATGTAACCCATCTTGAGAGTAACATTTCCATGTTTTACAAGGCCCGGGATCTTAACTGGTGCCAGTGATCCAGAATTACCCTGACGAAACTCAATGACATCAACTGTAGCCTCTATTCCTGTAACCTCGCTAAATGCAGCTGTACCCGGAATTGTATCAACTGTAACAACGAAGTTCATTTTGGTTAATGGATAAGCACTTTGTCCATCATTCTTATAAGCATCTCCCATAAGTCATGACTCCTTTCTATTATTCTGCTCCGCCGCCAGCTTCAGATGTATGCTGAGTTACTCTGAAGATCACAAACTCTGCCGGACGGGATGGTGCTATACCAATGTTACAGATAAGTCTGCCATTCATAATGTCATCACGGGACATTGTTGTAGGTCCAATCTCTACGAAGTATGCCTCGGAAGCTGAGCCTCCTACAAGCATTCCGCTTCTCCAGAGTGTATCAAGGAAACCGGAGATTGTGAGATTAACTCTCTGCCAAAGAGTAGGATCATTAGGCTCAAATACAACCCAGTTGGTGTTAGCCTTGATGCTCTCTTCAACGAAGATGAACAGTCTGCGGACATTGACATACTTGAAGGCGCTGTTGGAAGAAGCTGTTCTTGCGCCCCAGATGCGGATGCCCTGTCCAGGCAACTGCCTGATGAGGTTGATTCCTTCAGGATTAAGGATATCCTGCTCATCCTTGGTATAGTTTACAGAAAGGCCGGAACAGAATACTACTTCGTTAGCAGGTGCTTTATGAACACCTCTGTCGATATCTGTTCTGGAATATACACCCATAACTGCTCCTGATGGGGGAACAAATCCAGGCTTACTTGATGCTCTGTCAAATACCTGAATCCATGGATGATACATAGCACAGTATGTTGAATCAACTATCTGTCTGAAGCCGATCAGATCATTTGTCTTGGTCATTTCCTTCGGCATATCAAGAACTGCGAAACGGCTGTGGAGATTTGAGCAGTGGCCAACAAGAGCTACTTCAACCTCAGGGATTGTAACTCCGGGGATAGCCATCATGCTGACAATGTTATTCTCAACAAATGCCTGAAGTCCGGTTCTCTTTCCGGGTCCGAAATCCTCACCGATAAATGTTCCTGCATCAACCTTGGAAACTGATCCGTCCGTTCCACCGTCAAGGATGAATACTCCATCTGTTGCTTCCTCTCCGAGGATCTCTGCAACAGGATTTCCTGCTGCCTTCTGAGCAGATACTTCAACCTTAATGATGTCGCTTCCGGCAAGCCTTGATCCGATGTATCTCGGAGACTGTGTATTAAGTGAGAGCTCCGGATAGTTCTCAACGTCATCGCCGTATCTGACAGTCATATCGATAGTTACAAGATAGAGCAGAGCCTTTGGAATGATGTCTGCATCCACTGCTGAATCAGGGATGTCATCCTCAAAAGTTACCTCATCATCAAAGATAGTCTTGATCTTGGTGTAAGTATCTTCAAATACTACAAGATCGCCCTCTCTGAAGCCTTCAAGACTCTTAGCCTTGAAGCCGGTCTCTGTCTTCTCAATAAGCTGTAATTTACGCTTAGTATTGGTAGAAATCATAACCTGAATCTTATTTCCCCAGGTTCCGGGACTGGATGCCTTGATATCAAGGATGCCCTTCTTAGCTGAAGCGCTTTTTGCATCCTTAGGAGCTACACGCATTACATAGCATCTTGTTCCGCCGTTGTCGAAGAACTGTTCAACGCTGGGTGCCAGATAGCGGTATTCTCCGTATCCAAACTCAGAAAGGAAACCGCCGAACTGTTGATGGAAGCTCTTCATGCTTGTTACGAGAAGTGGTGCTCCCTCCAGCGGGCCTTTTTCTGCTAATCCGATAAAGCCTGCTGTACTTGTACCTACGCCTTCGATACCTCTGGGAGAATTATCATATTCTTCAACGTATACGCCTGGTGATAAATACTCTGCCATATACTTTACCTCTTTTCTTTTTTAATTTGCCGTGACCTTCATCTGGGCCGGATTGGTAATGGATATTGAGCCAGCATAAGCACACATCATTTTGCAGTCATTGGTAAGACAAGGCTTACCGCCAACTAATATCTTGGGCTTGGTGGGTATCCAACAGCCTGCCGGTACAGGCATACATGGCTGCGGAGTCAGAACCCCCAAGGCTGCAGCAGTAGCAGCTGCAACAGCGGGATTAGCCAGCGACATACATAGTCCAAAAGGTCCGATATTGGCTCCCCCCTGACAATCCTGGATTGTCGCTGTAGGCTTTCCTCCGGCCAAAACCTTGGTCTGAGAAGTAACCCTTATGGGTGCCGGTGCATTTCCCATGGTACATACCGCTGTTCCGCCGATGGTTACCAGCTCACTCATTGTTTACCTCTTCCTTTCCAGGTAAAGATTCTACCTTTATCGCGTCTTCCATTAGATCAATTTCGCCGTGCTGAAGATGAAAATCCACGGTTTTGAAATAATCCACATCCCCGGTTCTGAAACGGATCAGATAATCCAAGGTGCTGGAATCATCTCTTACCTTCAATGAAAAATCACCCTCTGGTCCGGCTCTTCCGTAAATAATACGGTATATCAGCTCGTTTACCTTATGTTCCGATGTCATCGGAGATCTAATGGTGACACATGTCTGTGTCTCTTTTTCCAGGACCTCAAAAACCTCGTAGCGCTCTCTGGTTTCTGATAGCAGAGCATATTTCATGCTCTCCAGTTCAATCCTGCCTCCAGCAGACCTTGGAATAAGATTCATCAGGTATTTTCCTCTCTTTTCCAGGACACTGCTAAAGCCGCATATCGGACGACTTAAGTGTATCGCCTCGATAGCACTAAGCTCCGGAAGGGTTCCGCAAATTTTAAGCACTTCTCCACCTACTCTATTTTTCTCTGACGGCATCAGGAAAACATCGAGTAAAGGCATCCTTGGATCCAGCGTTTCAAATGTGATATTTATGTCCGCATCGTCATATCCGTTAACACTAACATGCATAAGAAAGTCTTCTTTGCCAAGGTTAATGAACAGCCAGTTCCCGTTGCCCTTGTCCAAAGGCCTAAGGACTTCGTTTCCGGAACTGAAGCGGGCAATAGTCTCATTTATATCTTTCCCTGTAGTGGTATCAATGAGATGCAGCACTACTGAAAGAGTCGCTTTGATCACTGTTGTCAACTTATCTTTTTACCCCCTTTCTTCGCCTGTAATTCCCAATTCGAAGCTTGCATCGGTTACGCGTGGTGTATTGATGTACTCGCCACTCGATAAGTATACGGGAGCCGCCCTGTAGAACAGGCTAACCTGATAGGGCTTGTTGATAGCCTGCCATACCCGTACCTTTTCCTCCAGACTTATCTTCGCCTGAGACAGTAAAATTGGAGGTTCCTGAGTTTCAAGCCAGGATTGGAGATCATTGGGTGAAACGACACTGTAGTCGTTCACTATCTGCGCTATTCGTCCAATGATTTTTTGTATATCCGGATCCTTTAGTCCCATCTGACCGGATCCGTTTATGAAGACCATATAGTAAAGAGCATACGGTCTTGGCGGTCTTGCAATCTGTGCCCTGCCCCTCTGGATATATCTGGGGCCCGTTACTTCCAGATCTTCCCTAATATCATAGAGATAAAGTCCCACCAGATAGTCAACATCCTGTGAAAGAGGGGATGATATCTCAATATTATTAGGAGAAGGGATTGGCTCCGGGCACATCTTTTCCCTCAAGGTTTTGATAATATATGCACTAACATCTGAAATAATCGGATAATCAGCCATCTATACTTCCTTTTGTATTTGTACGAATGATGTGCAAAAAAGGTAAAACTGCTCTGTCAATTTATTGCATCGATGATCGTGTCAATCTTTTCCTCAGCATCCTTCTGCATCGTATCTGTCAGACATATTCCATAATTTGTCCCGGATAGATATTCCGCCTCACATCCGAAATACGTAAGCGCATCCGCCTCGTTTAAATACAGATATGACTGGGAAACAACCTTGTCCCTCATCTTCTCCGGTTCAGTACTGGTGCTTTCCTTGTACATCTGATCACTTCCCCGCTTAAAGATGTAAACCTTCGAACCCTGAGTCATGGTCGCTGTGTACTTGGAATCATCATAGAAATATCTGAACGGTGTACAATCTGAAATGGTCTTTAAGCTTACATATTCGGAAGCACCATTTCCTGTATATTTATTAAACATGTACTTGTTATTCTTTTTATAGAGTTTGGTCGCAACCTGTTTCGCCAAAGTATTGCCGGCCTCAATGCCGCTCTTACCCAGCTTGGAAGCTACTACGCCTGCAACTGCAAGTTCCTTGTCGCTCATCTCATCTAGGTCCTTGCCCATTGCTTCCTCAAGTTCTTCTTCCAGGGCATCTGCAGATATTGAAGTAGCATCTGCTGAAAGAGTTGGTGTTGTAGAATCTGCACCAAGTCCTGATGCATCTCCGCCACCAGCTCCGGCTCCACTTCCACCGGCCCCGCCAGCGCCCGAACCTGATCCTCCGGCTCCACTTCCACCGGCTCCGCCTGCTCCTGAACCTCCGGCTCCGCTTCCTGATCCATCTGCGCCTGAACCTGATCCTCCGGCTCCGCTTCCACCGGCTCCACCAGCTCCTGAGCCTGATCCTCCGGCTCCACTTCCACCGGCTCCGCCTGCTCCTGAGCCTGAGCCTCCGGCTCCACTTCCACCGGCTCCGCTTCCACCTGATCCACTACCGCCTAAGCTTGATCCTCCGGCTCCGCTTCCTGATCCGCTACCGCCTGAACCTGATCCTCCGGCTCCGCTTCCTGATTCGCTACCGCCTGAGCCTGATCCTCCGGCTCCGCTTCCTGATCCGCTACCGCCTGAACCTGATCC
>JAFPVA010000027.1 GCA_017413105.1 Butyrivibrio sp.
GGGTTACTTGCCTGCAGATGCAAAGCACAGAAAATGACTCTATGCAGGAATCTTCTTGGATGCGAGCAGTATCTTTCCAGGCTCAGAGGTAAGACAACTGCTGAAAAAATCAAGATTCTTTACAACCATGACATTTGCAAAGTAAGCGCTAAATATTTAGGTGGGTAGCGCTACCACCACATTTATGTTATTAGGTACAAGGGCTTTTGCCCATAAATATACCCCAGCCTCTTATGAGACTGGAGCACCTTGACAATTCACATATGATTAAGATCACATCGCATCGAAGATTTCCTTTTGATGCTGCCTGTGAAGATATTCCAGAGCTTCCTTACACTCTGGATTCCATGGACAGAGCTTTTCTAGTTCTTCATCACTTGTTTGTGATGTCGGAGTTTTGAGAAGCAGGTACTTGAGGTAATAGTAAACATCTACATTGTTTGCCTTGGCTGTTTCGACCAGTGAATAGACTAAAGCACTGGCATTAGCTCCATCCGGAGTATCGGCGAACATCCAGTTCTTTCTGCCGGTCACAAAAGCTTTGCAGCTTCTCTCAGATGTGTTGTTATTGAAACTGCAGCCACCATCCTCAAGATATGTTTCAAGGTATGGTCGTCTGTTTTCAATGTAGGTCAGCGCTTTATACAGGCGTGAGCCCTTTATGGCATGCTGTACCTCGAACCATTTCCAGAAGCCTTCAAGGACGGGAACTTCCTTTTCTTCGCGGAACTTCTTTATGGCATCAAAAGTAACGCCCTGCTTACCATGGATCTTTTTCTCCAGGTCGAAGAGCTTATCGATGTACACAAGTCCCTGTACCGCAGGCTGAGTATGGTCATACTCCTTGCCTTTTGGGATGGCATCTATAAGGTATCGTCTTATATGTGCCCAGCACGATGTTCTCGTGCAGTCCCTAAGTCTATTGTATCCACTATACCCGTCAGTCATCAGGTACCCGTGGAATCCCTCAAGGAATTCCTTGGCAGTGTCACCTGCTCTGGTCTCTGAGTAGTGGAACAGCACCATCTGCTGTTCATCAAACTCCCCAGACCGGAATACCCACATGTAAGACTTAGTTTCTGGTCTTCTCCCAGGTTCTTTTAACACCTGAACCGGTGTTTCGTCCGCCATTGCGTATCTTCCTTCGACAAGCTTTCTTCTGAAGTAGTCGCACATGGGAGCAAAGAAATCCAGTGCATTATCAATGATCCATTTAGCTATAGTGCCTCTGCAGATATCTACACCAAAAAGAGTTTTGAAGTCTCTCTCCTGTCTGTAGAGCGGAAGACTGTTATGGTATTTCTGATACATTACCCATGCTACAGTTCCGGCTGAAGCCATTCCATGAAGCATGTGGACATGTCCATCACGTCCTCTGACGATATATGGGACTTCAGCATCTGTCTTACATTTAGGGCAACCATAGCTGACACTGTAATAAGCAATCACCTTTATGCTAGGCTTTACAATCTCAATCTCTTTGCGGACGAACTCCTCACCGATTCTCTCAAGAGGTGTTCCACAATTAGCACAGATCCGCTGATCTTCAGGGACGTCAAGATAGACTTTCTGAACTGGAAAGTCTGCAAATTTATCAGCCATTGTGGATTTTCTCTTCCGGGTATGTTTCTCGACTGTGACGAAATCTTCTTCCTCTGGATCAGGAGCTGTCTTTTCAGCTTCAGCCTCATTGAAAAGATTTAACTGTCCTTCGAAATCATCATTCCGTTTTTCGCTGGATTTGCCAAAGAGTTTCTTGGTGAGATAATCTATCTGCTCCTGAAGGACCTGCTCTTTCTGCAGATGTTCTTCCTCGCGCTTGTTGGCAGCATCGATGAGAGCGTTGAGATTCCTGATCGTTGTATTCAGTTCTTTGATGGTATCCTTAAGCTCAATGAGCTGCTGGTCCTTGGAATCTCTGGCCACGTGCCGCCTCCTTTATCTGATATATAGATTTTATCAGATGATACAGGCAATTAATATCGGCAAAATGACAAAAAGCTGAAAACAATGGCTTCATATTAATCCGATTTGGCGTGCTTTAAGAAAAGTGCACAAAAGCGAAAGTCTTATTCCTAGGACGCTCTAATGGCCTTAGGCTGCTCTATATCGATACCTGAGAGAAGCCAGTCAAACTCACGCCAGGTAAGATTACGTACTTCGTCCTTATTCCTCGGCCAGCGGTATCTTCCCTGCTCTGCTGATAACCTTTTATAGAACAAAATGAAACCATCGGATTCCCACAGGAGCATCTTGAACCTGTCTGATCTTCTCCCACAGAAGAGATACAGAGCCCGGCTTCTTGGATCCATGTGGAGTTTATCTTCAATTATGGCACACAGGCCATCTATGGACTTTCTCATGTCGGTATAGCCGCAGACAATGTATATATCATCTGCAGCTGTTATATCGCCAATCATACGAAGCTCCTTAATGCCGAAAGAGTTCTGGCTACTAGATCCGGATCAGCTCCATTGCAAAGAGAGATATGTACATCTCCAAGACTAATCTCTATCATATGTGAATTGTCAATGTGCGGCGCCACCTCAGGTATAAGTTCCTGTGGTGGTTGGATATCAGGAACGATATTCACTTTGACCACATCCTGCTTTGGCAGGGTCAGGTCATATATATCAACATCACCTGCTTCAGGAATCGCAAATGATTTCTTCCGCAGACGTTTGATAGCAGTACAAAACGAAGAGTTTGGAATTCCATTTACTCTGCAAAACTGAGCATCGGATAGTCCACTCTTACGGCAGTCCATGATGAGTCTGTACCAGTCCTCATCAGATCTGCGAGGTAATTGTTTCCTTGGATTCGACATAGCAGCTCCTTCCAAGTCGTAGTGAAATGTTCATCATTCGACTTTAAACATAGTAAAATGTACGTTATTCGAATCCATTATGAACTTGTTTAGTGGCGGCAGCTATCCGCCTAATAATTTAGCGCTTACTTTGCAAATGTTCCAAATGTGGTGAACCTCTCATCACTTTTCGCTTGGACGGCAGATATATGCTTTGTTGAATAAATGGATCTCATATCGATAGACAAGCCTTTTTGCGAAGGCTTATTTTGCGTGGAATAAAGACTATATTTGAGAATGACTGATGTCTTTTAGCCGGAAACAATGATAAGATTTGTATAGATGGTGGCAGATTGAAATTCCACACCCCCGGACGCGACTTAGTTCACTCTGATGAAAATCGGTCTGAAGCCCAAACAAAAGGACAGATTTAGGATATATGAAGTCTGTTTTTTTGTTTGGTCTTACACCGATTGTTCACGTTACTAGTTAAAGTATGATCATCTCGAGAAACCCGAATTTTTCATTCATATAGCAATTCGAAAAAGTTGGTTAGCGGGACCCTGTATAGGTTCAAAATCAGCAATTTTCTCAAAGCCATATTTTTCGTACAAACCATGGTGCTCGCTCTTAAGATACACTTCTTTAAATCCAATTTCTTTAGCATAGTCAAGGGCGAACCTTATCATTAATTCTGAAATACGCTTCCCCCGATAATGTTCGTCGACAAAAACTAAGTTTATAAACGGACTAAAGTCATATTCCGGTGGCATCATTGTCCCTTTTTCTTCAAATACACAAAAGCCAACCACATTTTCTTCGTCAGTGGTAATAATAACCCTTGCCCAATCAGCAAAACTGTTTAACCGCATCCTTTCCGCTAAATGTGTCCCCGCAATCCAGGAGCATTTTTCTGAAAATGCAATCGTCTTCTCCCACAAATATTCCCCTTTTTTTATAGATTGAGCTTTCATCTAATCGTCTCCTCAAATACCGGTTTTCGTTCTATATTATCCCGCAAGATATTCCTACAGCTCATGGTAGTAAGGGCAGATATTTTCATAATGTCCGTCCTTCATTCTGAATCCCCCTGGTATAGTACCAAGCTGTTTAAATCCAAGTCGTTCATACAGATGCCTTGCGTGAACATTACTCTCTACGACAGCATTGAACTGAAGCACTCGAAATCCCAACTCTTTTCCCTTCTTCAGGCAATCCGTCACAAGCTGTTCTCCGATATGCTTTCCTCTTGCATCTCTTGATACGGCATAGCTGGCGTTGCAGATATGTCCGCATCTTCCGACATTGTTGGGATGAAGGATATAAAGACCGAAAATCTTCCCATTCTCCTCCGCAACACCTGTATGACTCTGGGAAGCAAAGAACTCCGCACCACCATCCAAATCAAGCATCTCTTCCTGCGGAAAAGCGATGCCATCCTCAACAACCTCATTCCATATTCTTATAATCTCAGGCAAGTCCTGACTTTTGTACTCTCTAACAATCATTTTCCTTTATCTCCATCGTGCGATAAACTGAAATATATTCCAATTTAACGTTTTATGATCATATTGCATCTGCCCCAAGACTCGCCTTTATACTTGAATGCATTAGGAGTATTTTGCCTTTCGGTAAATCCGGCACCCTCATAGCATCTCTTGGCTCTTGCATTCTCAGAAAACACATTAAGCTGTACAGCCAAAGCCTCCGGATTAGTAAAGGCGCTGCGAACAGCCAGCTTGATCATTTCTTTTCCGATTCCTTTACCACGAACAGATGCATCCACCATGACAAACTTAAGCATTCCTTCGTGAGTCTCATGATTAAGTGAGTAGCAATAGAATCCAACAACACGTCCTGCATCATTTACCGCA
>JAFPVA010000273.1 GCA_017413105.1 Butyrivibrio sp.
ATTATGAGATTTCTTGGTAATTTGATTTGGATTTTGTGCGGAGGGCTGCTTAGTGCCCTGGGATGGTGGATTGTAGGATTTCTCTGGTGCTGCACAGTTGTAGGCATTCCTGTAGGGCTCCAGTGCTTTAAGCTTTCTTCTATATCACTGAATCCTTTTGGAAAAGAAATTGTGGACGAAGGTGGGGCGGTATCGCTGCTTCTTAACATTCTTTGGATTTGTCTTTCCGGGATTGAACTTGCGATTGCAAACGCGGTGATTGGCTGCATTTTTTGCATCACCATTATCGGAATACCTTTCGGTAAGCAGTTCTTCAAAATTGCAAGAGTAGCTCTTTTACCATTTGGAGCAAGGGTTGTGAGAGTACATTACTAAGAACGGAGCGAGAAAGTAGATGTTTTTTATCATGGGAATTACAGATGGCAGGAAGGATTTTGATTTCAATCAGCTGATAACCTGCGCAATCTGTGGGAAATATGGACGCTTCAACGTGTTCATGACATATACGGTGCTGTCTCTTTTCTTTATACCGACCTTTAAGTGGAATAAGCATTACTACGTGCAGACCAGCTGCTGTGGAACTGTGTATGAGCTTGATCCGGAAATTGGAAAGATGATAGCCAGAGGCGAAGAAGTTGAGATCCTGCCAAGTCATCTGACACAGGTAAGCGGCGGAAGAGGATTCACGACCGGTTATAAGAGATGCAGACAGTGTGGATACGAGACAACAGAGGACTTTGATTTTTGTCCTAAGTGCGGAACGAGGTTTTGAGGAGCTGGGATTATGCTGAGGCTTAGACCATATAAGAGCTGTGATGCTGAAAAGATAAGTGAATGGATAAAAGACGAGGATGTATTTGTTAAGTGGGGCGGAGATCATTTTGGAGAGTTCCCGATTACCGCAGGCATTATTGATGACAAGTACAGACAGAGTAATGGCGACTGCAAAGAGTTAGACAACTTTTATCCCTGGATCGCAATAGATGATGAGAACAGAGTAGTAGGGCATTTCATTATCCGCTACATCCATGGCGATAACAGGATCCTTAGATTCGGCTGGGTAATTGTAGACGATACCATCAGAGGAAAGGGCTACGGGGCAGAAATGCTTCGCCTGGGCCTTAAGTACGCTTTTGAACTTATGGATGCTAAGGTTGTTACCATAGGTGTGTTTGAGAACAATGACATTGCTCATGAATGCTACAAGAAGATTGGATTCAAGGATAAAGAGATAACGGAAAAAGAGCCTTTTAATATTATTGAGATGGAACTGAAGAGGGAAGATTATATCGCGTGAGGTTTTGATTATTGAATAAGCAGGATATTATCAGCAGATTAAAAGATTTTCCATATAGTTGTGAAGAATACTGGGTAATAACTGGAAGTGCGATGGTTTTATATGGGATACGAGAGCAGACCCACGATATTGATATGGGCTGCACTTCTGCCATGGCAGATAAGCTTGTGTCAGATGGGTATTCATACCAGCTTACGGAAAGCGGAAATCGCAAGTTTAACTATGGAGATGACATAGAAATCTTTGAAAACTGGAAATATGGCTCTATAGAGTACATTGAAGGGATCCCGGTGCTTTCGCTTGATGGACTGATTGAAATGAAACAGGACCTTGGCCGGGAGAAGGATTATAAGGATATAGCGTTGATAAAAGCATTTAAGGTAAAAAGTTGTTGACAGCTAACAGAGCGATGTCTATACTAACAACTAATAATTTGGAGGAAAGTCAGATAGCATGATGAACACACGTCTCGTCAATTCAACAGTAGTCAAAAAGGTGCTCGTGAATAGTATTCATGGGTATTTTTGGCATACACAGATGAGGCGAAAGGGCATTATGAATTGATATATATCCAGTTCATAGAAAGCAAGATTACATGGCCTCATCAGACAAAAATGTTTGATGAGGTATTTTTTTGGAGGATGAGTGATGAAGATTGAAGAGAGAACATTTCTTTTTCCGAATGGAGAACAGGCTATTATCAGGAGTGCAGGACCGGAGGATGCGCTTCTGGTCAAGACTCATAGGGAGGTGACAGCTTCAGAGACTCATTTTATGGCAAGAGAGCCTGAAGATGGACCGATGAATCTACAGAGAATTACAGAGATTCTTGATGCGGTAACAAAAAACGAACGCGATTTAATGGTTACAGCATTTATAGGGGATGAAGTAGTTGGAGACCTTGGCGTAACAACAGTAAGGCCTCATGTAAAATATCTTCATCGCGGATATCTTGGAATGTCTATCAGACAAAAGTACACGGGGATGGGCCTTGGAAGCTTTATGATGCAGATAGCTCTTGAGCAGGCAAGAAAGAATGGATTTGAGCAGGTTGAACTCGGAGTTTTCAGTGATAATGAGAGAGCAAGGCACCTATACACTAAGAATGGCTTTAAAGAATATGGCATAAATCCCAGAGCATTTAAGCTGAAAGATGGAACGTATTGTGATGAGATTATTATGGCAACTATTTTTTGCTGATAGGGGGTAGCAAACTATGTTTTATGATGTCACAGATCTGAAAACGGATGAGATTTTTTTGAAACTCACCAAAACCTGTGAGGAACAGCCAGAAAAACGTTGGCTTCCGGCTTATTATTTTGACATATGCCTTTTGAATGGAACTCCGATTGGCACATGCGATCTAAGAGTCGGACATAACGATAAAACCTATATTGGTGGAAATATTGGGTATTCTGTCGATGAAGAATACCGTGGTAATCATTATGCTGCTAAGGCATGCAGGCTGTTGTTCAAACAGGCTAGAAAGCATAACCTGGATTATCTGATAATTACATGTGATCCTGAAAATGTAGCTTCTTATAAGACCTGCGAATATGCTGATGGAAAATACGTTGAAACTACTGATATTCCGGAGGACAACGAAATGTACGCCGAGGGGAAACGTAAGGTAAAGATTTATCGTTTTGATATTTGAAAGTAAATCTTACGGAGGAGAATAGGATGGAAGAATTGTTGTTGGTGGAACCTTCAGAAGAATATGCTGAACAGATAAGGGCTTACAGACAAGAGTTTCTTGATGCGGGAAGCTCAATGGATGGCACTGGACCGCTTCGAAAGATAGAAGATCCATATGAGTGGATCAAGACCTGCAGGATGTATAATAGTGCGGATACAGTTCCTGAAGGAAAGGTTACGAGTACGCTCTATCTTTGCGTAAGGGAGTCTGATAACAGGATAGTTGGAATGACTGATATACGCCACTATCTTAATGATTATCTTAGAGAGTTCGGTGGCAATATTGGTTATTCAATCAGACCATCTGAGAGAAGGAAAGGCTATGCCAAAAGAATGTTGAGTCTTTTGCTTCCGCATTGCAGAGAGTTGGGGCTTAAAAAGGTAATGATCAGCTGTGAAGTAGATAATGAGGGCTCCAGACGAACAATTCTTTCTAATGGCGGAGTATATGATTCTACAGCTCATGAGCCGGACGAAGATATCGACCTGGAGAGGTACTGGATTACATTGTGAGCTATCACTTTATATCAACCACGCGTTTAATGACAGGTCACAATTTTACGATTAGAATATAAGGAGGACCGAAAACAAAATAAGAATAGATGGAGATATGAGATGCCGAACAATAGCCTCAGGAGAATATTGGAAATGATAGAATCGCGCATGCTTTGGGAAAAATACAGGTGCTCAGACTATACAGTGAGTTGTAAGTGGCCAGACAGAGCTTCGGGTATGGACATGGAGGCTACGAAGAAACACATATGTGAAATGATAAAGGCCAAGGGTCTAAAAGACAGAGCTATTGCAGAGAAGATGGGTGTTACGCCTCAGGCTGTGAATAAGTGGAGACATAAAGGAACATTTCTTGTTATAGATAATCTTTATATTTTAAGTGGCATGTTGGGGGTAAGCATTGATGAGCTGATTGTTCCCAAGGCATGGAAGGAACAGACTTTTTTAGTTGAAGTACGCTAAGAGATTTGATTCTTGAATTATAGATAACGGGGCATGTTTTATTACACATGCTCCTATTTTTGATTTAGGAGAAATCAGAGATATGAGGGATATAAATAGAATACGACCATTTTTGGATAAAGTTGCCGAGGTATGGGAAAGATATCCTGATCTTCGCTTTGGTCAGTTTGTTATCGATGTGGTTCCAGATAGTGACAGATTATGGAATTGTGAAGAAGATGGATTTCTTGAATATTTAGAGGCTTTTGATTCAGGAATAAGAGAAAATAGGAACTCAGACAAGGCAAAGGAAAAGACTGTTGTGCTGACAACGGATATGAATACCTTTGATAACACTCCAAGAAAGATTAGATGCAAAGAGAACAGGCATGACTTCATTGGGGATGGAAACTACATTACTGAGGAAGAACTTGAAATTGGCAAGGAGTACACATTAGTTCCTCACGGTGGCAGACATGATGGTATGTTTGTACACATTAAAGAACACCCATGCCGTTCAGGGTATCCATATTACCTTTTTGAAGAGCTAACCCCTTATGACGAAGAAATAGGCAAAAAAGCTGCTTTGGACGAGTTGATGAGATCGTTAGAAGAAGCAGAGAAGTCCATAAGAGAGGGACGAACTTATTCGGCGGAAGAAGTATTTCAGGAGATGAAAAAAGTAATTCATGGAAAAGACAAAAGTCTGGATCCGGAAAGGATAGATGGATTTGCTGAAGTTTTATCGACGACATGGAAAAGACATCCACATATGAGACTGGGGCAGATTATACAGTATGCCCTTGGAGAAACAGATTTGTGGGATGTTAAAGACAGTGAGATTATTGAGGCGTTGAGCCGTTTAGATTGATCGAGGTTTGTACATGAGCAGAGTTTTGGTAATTCCAGATGTGCATTTAAAACCCTGGATATTTGATGAGGCGGATAAAGTAGATAAGAGTAGTTACGAAGATATTGTCGTTCTTGGAGACCTGGTAGATGACTGGGGAAAGGGCAATGATCTTGGTGCTTATGAAGAAACTTTGAATAGAGCTGCAGAGTTTGGAAAAGAGCATGGTGAGTCCCTTTGGTGTTATGGCAATCATGATGTTTCTTATCTATGGGATGCCATGGAATCAGGATATTCAGTACAGGCCAGGCTAACAGCCATTGAAGGGATAACTAAGCTTGAGCGGATCCTTGAGGACAGATATAAGTTTGTTCATAGAATTGATAATGTACTGTTCAGTCATGCCGGAGTTACTGAGACTTTCGTGCTTCATTCCTGTGGATATCATGTGAAAGAAATTGATGATATCCTTGCAAAGATCAATCGAATGGGAAAACAGGAACTATGGAGAGATAGTTCGCCTATATGGGCAAGACCTCAGGCGGACTTTTACAGGATGTTCAGGGATGATTTCTTTTATCAGGTAGTGGGCCATACACCTGTAGAGGAACCACTTGATGCTTGCGGAGTGCTGACATTAGACCTTTTCTCGACGTATTCAAATGGGGATCCATACGGTAATCAGAAACTCTACATCGTGGATACTCTGACGAGGAAATTTGTAGAGGCAAAAGTGGAAAGTTGAAATTTTGTAAAAAAGTGCTTTACATTTCATATTACAGGTGCTAATGTAGGTACATAGGAAGTGCCTGTCCTATTTATTTTGATGCAAACATCAATGTAAATATGCGGTCGCTTCCTTTTTTGTTAAACAGAGTTAGTAAATA
>JAFPVA010000274.1 GCA_017413105.1 Butyrivibrio sp.
CTGGCCGGCTTATGATAAGAGAATTACGCCAACAAATACCATGGGAGCTGTAGCTGAAGCGTTCCGTCAATGGCCGGGAACCCTGCGAAGCGACCATCCGGCAAGATCCGTTGCGGCATGGGGCAAACACGCAGAATATCTTGTTAATGATCATGACCTTTCCAATATTTTCGGAGAGGGCTCTCCAATAGGAAAACTGTATGAACTGAATGGAGAGGTTTTGCTTATCGGTGTTGGTTATGATAAAAATACGTCTTTGCATCTTGCAGATGTCCGCGCTGATTATCCCGGCAAGCGTTTATGGCGCAAATGATACAACCCGAAGTAGACTTTTTTAATCAATCTATTTGTGTATATGAAAAATAGTTTTATAGGTTTTATAATGATATTTGGCTTTTAAGAAAGCTTAAGAATAGTAACATGGAAAGGGGAAAGATAAATGGCAGATAAAGAATTTACTATTGATGATCTTTTTAAACTTGCAGAAGGAATGTCCAAAAAGATGCATGAATTGGGAAGTCAAAAGGGCATGGAAGAGAGAGTTGCTCAGGCAATGCTTAATGCAACTGATCCAGACAGTAAGTTTAAAGCGGAGATAGCTATGAAGCTAAGCACAGTGGTCAGCTTGATGGAGATGCTTGTTTCTTATATTATTAAGCCAGTCAGGAAAGAAGGCATTTTGCAGCGTAAGATTGACGGGTATGTGATGATAGATGAATTCCCTGTAGCTGAAGGAGCACTTGTTGAGATTTGGCAGGATGAAGGCTGGCACCTGGGTAAACTTCTTCGGGATCCCAAAACCAAGCAGAGTAAGATAATAGATCCTGTAGGGAACAAAGTATTAGTTGAGAAGATTGAACAGATTAGAGCACGCATCAGATGAGTATGTTGTAAAAAAGCGTCTAATTTGTTGAGATGGTTGGGACAGAATGAGTTTTTATCATTAAAAAGCTTATTTCCTGCATGTCATTTTGATTCTGGTCATGAAACATTTTTGAGTAATTATCCTGAAGAAGAACATGGAACTGTTACGGAGTATGGTTCTATCCAAATTTTGACTGACTAATGCTATTTATTGGAGTACAAAAGATTCTTGAAATATTGGTGGATATAAGTAATGTGGATAATAACACAAATATATGATGGAGACTTTGGCTGCGAGGGACTTGCTCCTGGTGAAAAAACCAAGGTGTCAGTTACGCTAAAAAATGATGAGGGAATGAAAAAGCTTATGTCAGTTGAAGATGCATGGCTTGTTGAAATGGCCTTAATGTTGGGGATGTATGGCCGGGTGATGCCAAGTAAATACTGAAATGAATCAAGGAGCTTCATTATATGGAGTTCCTTTTTTATTAGGATTTAACGCTTCGTTGACGATATTAACATCTCGTTGATAGGAAAGAGGATATTGTGGTGCTAAGCTAATAGTTTCATTCATGTATGCTGCATCTTTGGGATTCACACTTTTAGTAATCCTCAGTGCAATCTGGGGCCAATACATAAAACTCCGTTTCTCAGGAGATTTCTATGCTTCTTATGATAAGGTTGGAATGATAGTCGTTATAGCAGTAATGGCCGTAACAGCCATACTAGGGTTATTTATTTCGGGCACTCCAGATGAAACAAAACTGGCAATGATTTATGCATATGATTTCTTGCGTATTATGAGCGCATGTCTCCCTATTTTGTACATTCTGCATATTGTTCGCTCTGTCTTACAAGGATTGGGACATACAATGATTACTATGTTGTCGGGTGTTTTTGAAATGGTAATGCGTGTTGGTGGAGCTTTTGTTTTATCAAACTTCTTTGGGGAGCGAGGACTGTTTGTTACAGAAATTTTAGCATGGCTTGCCTCGGATATCGTATTAGTAAGTGGATACTTTTTTTCTATGAAAAAAATAAATGAAAAATCATAAACTTGGGATTTTAAAAGTCAGAGATAACTTTCAGGTTATCAAACTTGGATAAAAAATATTCCTGAAATACTTGACTGAGTCAACAATATATTGTATGGTTGACTTAGTCAATTTGTTTACGGAGATCAAGAAATGAAAAAAGTGGTAAGATTTATTTTAATACTGATCTGCGCACTCATACTGATATTGTGTGGACTGATCATTTATGTTGCATCATATAATAATCCTGCGGACAAAGAACTGGACGAGGCGGGAATAGTGGAAAAGCAGGTGCAGGTGGGCAGCGTAACCTTTAACTATGCTGAAGGACCTGATAACGGTCCGGCGCTTGTCCTACTTCACGCACAACTACTGGACTGGTACACGTACAGCGCTGTTTTGCCGGAGTTTTCAAAAGTCTTTCATGTATACGCTATCGACTATCCGGGACATGGCAAGACTATAGTACCGGAAGGCTACGTGATGAGCGCCGAAAATATAGGAGATGATCTAGGCCGCTTCATTGATGAGGTTATCGGCACGGAAGTTTATGTGACCGGAAACTCATCAGGGGGGCTTCTGGCTACATATCTTGCGGCTAACAGAGGCGATGTGGTGAAAGCGGTAATACTGGAAGATCCTCCTCTATTTTCGTCGGAGTATCCTGCTGTTAAGACAACTGTTGCCAATAAAGCTTTTACCCAGAGCCACAATGCTTTGGAGTCAGATGACTATGATGGCGACTATCTCATGTACTGGATTGATAACAGCAAGCAGTTCTTTGCCACATATGTGTTCCCAGGAGCAGAAAAACTAATTAAGGGTATGGTGACCATCTATCGCACCTTCCATAGTGATGAGCCTCTTGAGATTGCCTTCATGCCTGTGTCAGTTCAGGAAATGCTGCGTGGGCTGGACTATTATGATCCAACTTTTGGAGCGGCCTTCTATGATGGCACTTGGAATGAGGATTTCAATCATGCGGAAGCGCTAAAGAAGATAGACTGTCCGGTGTTGTTGATTCAGGCCAACACAGGTTATCTGACTGATGGAACTCTGGATGGGGCGATGTCAAAGGAAATGGCAGAAGTGGCCATGGATTGCCTCAGCGATGGAAAATACTTATATGTGGACTCTGGCCACGTAACAAATCTTGAGGTACCGGATCAGTTTATCGCTATTGTAGAAGATTTTTTCTTGGAGGCAGAGAATGGATAGAAACATTTTTCAAAACGTTGGAATCCTGTATAGAAGCTATTTGAATTATGCAAATAGCTTCTTAAAGGATTTAGGACTTTCCTTTTCAGAAAGTGTTGTGATATCAAATATAGGTGCATCGGAAGGGATCACACAGGAAGGTATCGCCTCACTTCTGTGCATTGATAAGGCTGCCATTGCGAGAAACGTAAAGCTTCTTGAAACCGGGGGCTTGATCGAAATAAAGAAAAATGCAGATGATAAGCGTTTAAAGAAACTTTACCTGACCCAAGAGGGATGGGAAAAGTATAAGGCTATTACGACAGCCAACACAGACCGCCTGGCTGACCTATATAAGGGACTCACTCCTTCCGAAATCAATACACTGGAGACGGTGCTGAATAAGTTGGCAGATAAAGTATAGCGGATTATCGAAAAAAGAACTCATCTTCATTGGGTGACTTAGTCAAATTTTCCAAATTAACGAATAAGAGATTTAATTCCGGATAATAAGTTCTATCTGAATATTATATTGCGAAAAAGCCTGAACTGCGGTTTAGGCTTTTTTGATTACGCGAACATTATTGACATATGTCAGTACCGTTGATAATATACATTATGACATATGTCAGAAAGGATGGATTATGCCTAAGATCACGAAATGCAGAAAAATAGCAGGTCTTCCCGGACAGTTTGGATTTTGTCCTTCAGAACGCATCGAAGAAGATGCAATAAAACTGACTTTTGATGAATTTGAAACAATCCGGCTTCTGGACAGGGAAGGGATGACACAGGAGCAATGTGCAGGTGAAATGGGTGTTGCCAGGACAACTGTAACAGCCATGTATGAAAGCGCACGCAAAAAGATAGCAGAGATGCTGGTTGAAGGGCGGAGCCTTTCAATTTCCGGTGGCAATGTCAGATTTAACATCACGCAGAGTGATAGCTTTAAGAGAATAAGGGTAAAAGGAGAAGACGACATGAGAATAGCAGTAACATATGATAATGGTGGGATATTCCAGCACTTTGGACACACAGAGAAGTTCAAGGTTTATGACGTGGAAGATGGAAAAATAATAAATGAAGAGATTGTAGATACAAATGGTCAGGGACATGGAGCCCTTGCCGGTTTTCTCATGGGTGGGAAAGTTGATACCCTTATATGCGGAGGAATCGGTGGAGGTGCGCAGGCAGCGCTTAGTGAAGCAGGGATAACGCTTTACGGAGGTGTCTCAGGTAATGCTGATGATGCAGTAAAGGCGCTTATAGCAGGAGAACTGGATTATAATCCTGATGTTAAGTGCAATCATCACGGAGAAGGACATAAATGTGGAGATCACCACGAAGAAGAACATCATTGTGGAGGTCACTGTGGTCATTGAACTGTTTCTGACATTTGCCGGTATAGGATTATTTACATTTGGCGGCGGATATGCCATGATCTAGCAGATCCAGGATATATGCGTGGGATATAAGGGGCATGACAATAGACTGTGGTGATGTATTAGATTATAATGTTAGTTAGGACTAACACAAAGCTATGCTTGGAGGGATTATGCGGATTGTAAATCTCATTGAGAATACTGAAGGTGTGCGCGGATGCACAGCTGCACATGGACTTTCTTTTTATATTGAAACGGGAAAACATAAGTTGCTTGTTGACCTTGGGCCATCTGAAGAGACGCTTGAAAATGCGAAGAAGCTGGGAATTGATCTTGACGCAGTAGATATGGTGATATTAAGCCACGGTCACTATGACCATTCGGGTGGGATACTTTCTTTTGCCCAAATGAATCAGCATGCTTACATTTACATGCAGCGCCTTGCGGCGGGGAATTATTACTCTGATGATGGTGAGAGGGAAGGGCAAGATCGGTACCGTTATATTGGAATTGATAAGGAAATTGCAGGCCTTCCGCAGGTTAAATTACTTGATGGGGATCAGGTAATTGATGAAGAGATTTCTGTTTTTGTGATGGATGAGCCTGCTATTAAACGACCTTTTAGCAATTCCAGGTTAAAAGAAAAAGTGGACGACTCATATATACAGGATGAATTCAGGCATGAGCAGTATGTAGTTGTCACCGAGGGAAACAGGAAAATCCTCATATCGGGATGCGCGCACAACGGGATCCTGAATATCCTTGGTGAATATGAAAGAAAATATGGATTCCAGCCTGATGCTGTTATCAGCGGATTCCATCTGATGAAGAAGTCGGGCTACACGGATGATGAGATCACTGAGATCATTGATACCGCAAAAAGACTTAAAGAGTACCGGACAACATTTTATACCTGTCATTGCACAGGAGTTAAGGCATATGAGTCGATGCGCTGCATCATGGGTAATCAGCTGAGGTACGTCCACTCAGGTGAAGAAATAAGGCTGAAATACCAGAAAAGTGTACAAGAGGAAAGGAGAGGACAGTTCATGAAATGGCATAAGTTTTTTGCATGGGCAACAGTAATATGCTTTATCATCACCATGATGACCGGATATGAAAAGAAATGAGGTTCTATGAAAAAATATATACCTAAGAAGATGGTAGCCATCAACAGATATCATCAATTATGGTCAGCTCCACTATATGGATTTTATAAGGACAAAGACGCTGTGCCAGGATGGGGACTTCTGTGACTTTAAGTTAAAGAATGATGCGACTCCGCTTCCCTATTGGCCTCCGGTGTTTTCACAGGATAACCCTTATAAATGAGATGGCGATATAAAGTGGGAGGCTGAATGTAAATGGTTACTCTTAAGGAACAGGTGGATATCAAAGCTCCCTATGAGCGCATGGAAGCTTATTAGGGAGGATATGATCTTGGATAACAAGTATCTGAATGATATCCTGACTGAGGGGAAGTATCCGGAGCGCTTGACGGGGATTGATGGTTAGTGACTTTATGAAGGTAGAATGTATAAATAATGCATAATATTTATCAAGAAAAATAGGTGCGTCGTCGATTATACCGGAAGTTATGATATGTGTGCTTGACACAAATACTCCTATATCGTAGTATAAAACTACGATATAGGAGTATTTAATTATGAAGACAAATGGTGGATTTCTTGTTACAAAAATAAAACAGCTGGGTGATCGTATATTTGAAAGGATACTGGCAGAAAAAAACATTGATGCATTTAACGGAGCTCAGGGAAGGATTCTTTATGTCTTATGGCAGGA
>JAFPVA010000275.1 GCA_017413105.1 Butyrivibrio sp.
AAGTTAGCCCGACCTTCATTTCCATTCGAGCTTTTCCATACATTTGTGTAAATCTGAAACAGTGGTTTTCTTTTGCCGTACCAAACAGCCTTTCAATCGTTTCTTTTCTGAGTTTATATAACTCCTTCATACCGATTGTATAGCGGATGTCCTCGCATCTTTCCATGTAGTCTTCCCAAATGTGTCTTGTCACTACCTTTTGGTGATTTTGACTCTCTGTACATTTACTTAAGAATGGACATGTGGCACACACCGATTTATCGCTTTTGTATTCTCGATATCCATCTCGATTTGTTGTACTATATTTCAGTACCTGATCATTTGGACAAATAAAACAATCATAGTACTCATCGTATGCATACTGATATTTCCAAAAGAAACCATCTTTGGTCATCGGTCGTTTGTAGGGGAATAATGGTTGAATCCCTTTGTCCAGCAGCAACTTTGCAATAGCCGGTGTTTTATATCCAGCATCTGCTATGAGAGTCTTGATTCCGATATGCTCTATTTTATCGAATAGGCCTTTAAATGTTCGACTATCATTAAGGTTTCCCGGATTGACAGTATATCCTAAGATCCATCCATTCTTATCACAAGCTGTTTCTACCGAATACGCGAATACCTGTTTATGCTCTCCCTTGCGAAACCATCCACTTTCCGGATCAGTTGTGCTTTCCTTGATTTCTTTTTTTCCGGTTCCACCACTTGGAGGAGCGTTATCATCGTCTGAGCTATCATCTTTGTTCTTTAGTGGCTTTTTTCCATGCGCAGCTCTGTCCTGATCTATCTCTGTCTTTAACATTTCCTCATAGAACAAGGCTTCTTCCTGGGCAACCCGTTTTCTCAATTTCTTGTTGTTTGCCCTTGCCTTGATATGTGTTGAATCAACGAAGACTTCTGATGGATCGATAAACTTCCACTTATAGCAATCTTCCAAAATCTTAGAAAAGATCTGTTCAAACAGGTCTGTATCTTTAAATCTTCTCGTATAATTCTTCCCAAATGTGGAGAAGTGAGGGACAGGGTCCTGCATTTCCAACCCTAAGAACCACCTATAGGCAACGTTTACTTCTATCTCCTTGATTGTTTGCCGCATGCTTTTAATGCCATACAAATACTGAATAAAAGGAATCTTGATCAGAACAACCGGATCAATGCTCGGACGTCCGTTATCAGAGCAGTATCTATCCTCGACCAGACCATAAATAAAAGACCAATCGATTGCCCTGTCTATAAGGCGCAAAAGATGGTCTTGAGGAACGAGGTCATCCATACAGAACATTTGGATTTGCTCTCTTTTCTTATCAGCATTTTGAGTCATCATAGGCGGAAGAACCTCCTTGAAATGATAGTATTATTATACCATAAAAATGCCGGGAATGCCAGTATTTATAAGGGTTTTCGTGTATTTTGCATAGACAAAGTCAGGGACTATGCCCCTGACTTTGTCTACAGTCTGAGGCGGGCCATACGAAAGTATAGCCCGCCTTATTCGATTCTTTCTTCTATTTCATCTGTTTCAGTTATTGCTTCTACTGGGGAATGATGATCCCACCGAAATACTCAGGTTCGCCTTTGCTGTCGCACATGACGAAGCCTCTCGGTTTAAGGAATATATAGCTTCCGTCCGCCTTCCGCGCGCGGTAACTGATAGAGTACAGTACGGTATCACCTGTCAGAACCGCCTTCACCAC
>JAFPVA010000276.1 GCA_017413105.1 Butyrivibrio sp.
GTGGACGAACGCGGAGCAGCACTGATCATGAAGAATAACGCACCAAGATATCTTGTGATAGATTTCGGGGAAGCCCGGGGGGATGAGGGTATAGCATCCTTTTTGGAGAATAAGCTAAACAGAGCAAAATAACTTAATACATTAGAAATATCATCACGACCGGCTATGGGAGCAATCCTGTAGCCGGTCATCTTATTAAATCAAAATATACGGGAGGAAACAGTGGTTACAGATGTACTTGAAAAATTTGGGGACTGGATAAAGAGTCTTATAATCCCTCACCTCATGGATCTTCTGAGTGGAATGTTTAACGATGTGAACTCACAGGTGGGAAGCATAGCCTCAGATGTAGCAACAACTCCCTCGGCATTTTCGCCGGCAATTTTTGGCATGATAAAGAACATATCTGATAACGTGATGATGCCGATTGCAGGAATAATTCTCACATTTATCGCATGTTATGAATTGATTCAGATGGTTGTTGGATATAATAACCTGGCAAATTTTGAGACCTGGTTCATTTTCAGATGGATATTCAAGACATTTCTTGCAGTGGAGCTTATTACACATACCTTTGATATAACAATGGCAGTATTTGATGTGACGCAGCATGTCATATCAGGTGCAGGAGGACTTATTGCTGGAGGCACGGCAGTTGATTCGAGTGCACTCTCATCTATGCAGACAACAATTGAAGCCATGAATGTGTTCGGGGTATTTTTCCTGTTCCTGCAGGTATGGGTGGTGCAGCTTTTGACGCTGCTTATGTCCAAGATAATCTTCGTGATCATATATTCGAGAATGATTGAGATATATCTGTGGGTTTCTCTGGCTCCGATACCATTTGCGACCTTTGCAAACAAGGACCAGAGCGCCATTGGACAGAACTACTTTAGAGGCCTTTTGGCTCTTGGCTTTCAGGGATTCCTCATTATGATATGCGTTGGAATTTATGCGGTACTCATAAGCACGATCACATTTTCATCGGATATCATCGGTTCGTTATGGGGAGTATTTGGATATACGGTGCTTCTGGCATTCACACTTCTTAAGACCAACTCCATAGCAAAGGTGATATTCCAGGTTCACTGATGAAGAATCACCCTAAGATACAGTATTACAGGAAAGGCAGGACTTACAATAATGCAGCAAAACTTCATTAGCTGTCCCAGGGACCTCACGAAGGTCAAAAGTAAGGTTGTATTCAACCTGACACGCAGACAGATCATAGGCTTTTCAGTGGCGGCGCTCCTTGGAGTACCGTCATTTTTTCTGATAAAAGCACACGCAGATGTGAACACGGCTGTCATGAGCATGATTGTCATAATGATGCCGGTGTTCTTCTTTACAATGTATGAAAAGAACGGGAGACCTCTGGAGGTATACCTGGGGCACTTTATTCAGGCGGTATTCATAAGACCAAAGAAACGCCCCTACAAAACAGATAATTACTATGCGGCAGTCACAAGGCTGTCAAAGGTGAGAAAGGAGATTGATAGAATTGTTCGTACTTCCGCTAAGAAAAAGTAAGAAAGAACAGCATTATTCCATACCGGAAGGCTTATCTGCAGAAGAGCAGAAACAGGTAAAAGAGATCATAAAGGCAGCTCAGAAAAATGACGGGACTCCAAGAACAGCCCAGCAGACACTGCCTTTTGACAGAATGTTCCCTGACGGGATATGCAGGGTGGGAAGAGACTATTACACCAAGACAATACAGTTTCAGGATATCAACTACCAGCTTGCGCAGCAGGAGGATAAGACTGAGATATTTGAGGAATGGTGCAGTTTCCTAAATTTCTTTGACAGCTCCATCCATTTTGAGCTGTCCTTTATGAACTTTGCTACAGAGGTTGGTGATTTCGAGAAAAAGATATCCATTCCCCATAAGGCTGACCGTTTCAACTTTGTAAGGGATGATTATTCTAAAATGCTCCTAAAGCAGATGGAAGCAGGTAACAATGGCCTTACAAAGACCAAGTATCTTACATTTGGAATACATGCAGATTCCATGAAAACAGCAAAACCCAAGCTGGTCCATATAGAACTTGATATACTGAATAACTTCAAGCGCCTGGGAGTCATAGCATGTACTCTTAACGGTTATGAGAGACTGGAGCTTATGCATAAGGAAATGCATATCGGGGATAATGAGAAATTCTTCTTCGACTGGAAGTATCTCACAGAGTCAGGACTTTCGGTAAAAGATTTCATTGCCCCCAGCTCCTTTGAATTTCCTACAGGACGGTATTTCAAGATCGGAGATACATTCTGTGCAATGAGCTTTCTGTCCATTGATGCGTCTGATATCAGCGACAGGATGCTGGCAGATTTCCTTAACATGGATTCAAGCCAGATAGTGACAATGCATCTTCAGTCCGTGGACCAGAACGAAGCCATTAAGACGATCAAGCACACCATTACTGAGCTTGACCGCAGCACCATTGAGGAGCAGAAAAAGGCAGTCCGCGCCGGATATGACATGGAGATTCTTCCCTCAGACCTTGCCACATATGGAAAGGATGCAAAAGAGCTTCTAAAAGAGCTCCAGTCCCAGAATGAGAGAATGTTCCTTATGACATTCATAATCATGAACACCGGTAAGACAAAGCAGGAGCTTGATAATAACGTATTTGAAGCTTCATCAATAGCACAGAAATACAGCTGCAATCTGATAAGACTTGATTTCCAGCAGGAACAGGGATTTGTGAGCAGCCTCCCTCTGTCACACAACGAAGTTGATATTGAGCGTGGCATGACAACATCAAGCACAGCGATATTTGTTCCGTTCACGACACAGGAGCTGTTCCAAGATCACAGGGGAGCTCTCTATTACGGGCTTAATGCTCTTTCCAACAACCTTATCATGGTAGACAGGAAAAAGCTAAAGAATCCCAACGGTCTTATATTTGGTACGCCGGGTTCCGGTAAATCATTTGCAGCCAAGAGGGAAATAGTAAATGCATTCCTCGTAACAGATGATGATATCCTGGTCGCAGATCCCGAAGGGGAGTACCGACCGCTTATTGAATATATGGGAGGTCAGGTGGTTAAGATCAGCCCCACATCAGATCAGTATATCAATCCCATGGATATCAATATGAATTATTCAGAGGATGATAATCCGACACTGCTTAAGGCTGATTTCATCCTTTCCCTATGTGAACTCATCATGGGTAGAAAAGATGGCTTAAGACCAATAGAAAAAACCATCATAGACAGATGTGTGCAGCAGATTTACAGACCCTATCTGGAGAATCCTGTTCCGGAGAATATCCCGATACTTGAAGATCTTTATAATGCCCTGTGCAGACAGGAAGAACCGGAAGCGAAATATGTAGCAACAGCTCTGGAGATATACGTCTCAGGATCATTGAGCGTATTTAACCACAGGACAAATGTGGAGCTGGATAACAGAATCGTCTGCTATGACATAAGGGACCTTGGAAAGCAGCTCAAAAAGATCGGAATGCTCTGTGTTGAGGACCAGGTATGGTGTAAAGTATCGCAGAACAGGGAGATAGGTAGATCCACCAGATACTATATCGATGAGCTACACCTCCTTCTGCGTGAGGAACAGACTGCTGCATACACGATAGAGATTTGGAAGAGATTTAGAAAGTGGGGTGGCATTCCCACAGGCATAACACAGAACTGTAAGGACTTCCTTGCTTCAAGCGAGATCTCAAATATCCTTGAGAATTCAGATTTTATCCTGATGTTCAAC
>JAFPVA010000277.1 GCA_017413105.1 Butyrivibrio sp.
CTTTCATCCGGTATTTCTTGGAATGGCGAACAGTAACTATGACTGGCGGATTGAATCCAAGGGATATCAGAATAACGAGCCTTTTGAGATCATCATAGAAAGAAATGAAGTAAATAAGTGGTTCTTTGTGCCTGTAACAAAGGCGGATATCACAAAGGATGAGATCCAGAGCATCATCATGAACCAGCCGAAGTTCACACCCGGTAGTAAGGTAAGCTTTGTAACAGATGATGCAGGCATCTTTGAAACATTAAAGGCTATCGAGCTTCCTTTAATCTCCCTGTACATATCCGTAGTAAGGGTACTTGGACAGGAGATTATAGATGAAGTAAGCATAAAGACCAGCATCAGTACGGAAATGACCATAGTAAACGAAGATAAGGTAAGACCACTTGAGATAGGTGAGGAGTAAGCTGCATGGCAAGTTTGTATTTTTCAGATGTTTTAAGAAAAGCGGGCATAGATCCTGCAAAGGTAAAGCTTATAAGACATAGCCTTACAGATAAAAACTTCAAAGCCTGCTATGATGCTGGAAAGGTTTATGAGTATACGTGCCATCAGAAGATGGGATTTAGCAAAGGCTATGAGTATTGGGTTGCATTTATAAGTGGATCCGGAACATTAGCAAAGTTTCATTCCATATACAAGGTTGGAGATTGTAAGCCTGACACTAAGGATGTAATGCCTGAAGGACTTCCAGAGTCTGAACAGAAGAACTATTTTGGCGAATATGCAATATATGATCTTAAACAATTAGATGTGTTAGCGGATTTTGAGAATAAACTCACCATAGAGTGGGGAAATTCCACCAGAGCATGGCATCAGAAGGGAACGACAGAGAAGCAGATCATATCAATATCACCGGATGAAAAGAAGGTATTTACCGGCTTTGAGAATCTTGTAAAAACATATGATGAGCTTAAAGAAATTGTCGAGAATCCGGAAGTTTATGAAAGCTGGCATACGGCACTTAAGTCTGTATATGCGGTATATCTGATTGTTGATACAGAAACCGGAAAGCAGTACGTAGGCTCTGCATATGGAAAGGACGGACTATTTGGCAGGTGGTCAGTATATGTTGATACTCACCATGGCGGCAATAAGGGAATGAAGGAAGTAATCTGTGATTATCCGGACAGATATCATGCTTTTCAGTTTTCAATACTCCAGATTTTGCCCAAAACTGTGACAGATGAAGAGGTCATACATATAGAAAGTCTATGGAAGAGTAAGCTTTTAAGCATAAAATTTGGCATGAACGATAATTAAAGTCCATATTATGGGACAGGGTATTTGCTAATATTACAGTGGAAACAGTGGAAACATAAAACACATGTAAAAACGTGGGTCAATGTACCGTTTTGGAGGTAGATTATGGCAAATACAATTAATGAAATCATTGGCGTTAGGGTCTCAGAACAGATTTTTAATGTTGAGAAGCTGCAGCCTGGCAGATCTTGGATAACGGAACTGTCTGAGGACGGAATCGTAACATACTATACAGAGTATAAGAGCAGGAAGAAGCACGACATAGTAAAGACAGAAGTACCTGTGCAGGATATGAGGAGCTTTTTTAAAGAACTTTACGATTTTGCAAGAAGCGCTGAGGAATGTTTCATAACAATAGATGATTGTAGCCGTAGAGTCACTTTTATATATGGTCCGATGCATAAAGAGATTTTCGAAGGTGAGACCACGAAAGGCGGCAGATCGCTTACCGGAATGATTGAAGACTTTGCCCAAAAGCATAGATAAGCGGCTACTTGGAAAGGATGCTTAGATGTATAGAAAGCCATTACAGACAACTACATATGGAATAGCAGTGTTTAATCTGTTTGCGGCTTTTATCTACAGCATTGCTAGACAAAGTGTGGGTGCAAGCTTTAAAAGCCATTGATATGCCATGTTGTATTTGTTCATGGTTATAGGTCTTATGGCGCCTTCTTTATAAACGGAAATCCATTGTTTATAGTACTCACTGAACAACATGGTATTGTTGTTGGTTGTCGTTGTATACATATGTAAGTCCTCCTTTTCTGCTGATAATACATACGCCGATGAAGGGTGATAAGGGATTCAAGCTTTGTAAGAAATGTTCCAATTAGCTTTTGCTCTTCTATATCTTGTGGCATTGATATAGGCATCTCGTTAAAGATTTTATCTGTGATAGCAAATCTATCAGAACGGGCACCAGAGTTTCCATTAAACCTCATAAATGCATGCCAACATGTTTGTGCGCGGTAAGATGAATTTACCATCACATGGTAAGGAGTTTTTTCATCCCGCGGTAAGCAGTTTTTTACATACTGCAGTAAGCTCTATTTTACATCATTCGGTAAACACTTTTTTA
>JAFPVA010000278.1 GCA_017413105.1 Butyrivibrio sp.
GCTTATTGCCAACAATAACGTTCATGTATTAGCCAGGATGAGCATCTTCCATTATGTTTTATTCAACAGGAAACGAAAAGAAAGGATGGCGTGAGAAATGCTTAACTTCAGAAATCAGAAATCTGAATACAGGTGTTGTCAAAGGACAGTATTCCGGGCATCATATATGGCTGGCTTGTTGTCGGAACGATGTTCATGCCATCAAGCATAAAAGTAACAGAATGTATGCCATATGCCCGGGAGACTCATTTGTCACCGGGCATTTTTATGGGCTGTAAGCTCATGAAATACAATAACCTAAGAAGGAGAATCATCATGGAAATCAATGCATTAGAAATTGGAGCACTTATAACAACACTGGCACTATTTGGAGTTTTATACTTCCTTAAAAGAAAAAATGTGGATTTTGGAATCAGAACACTCGTTGCGACAGCATTTGGTGTTATCATCGGACTCATATTTAAAGAAAATTACAAGTATGTAGCAGCTTTTGGAACAGTATATGTAAATGCACTTCAGGCATTTGTGGTTCCGCTCCTGTTATTCAGCGTAATATCAAGTATCACAAATCTCGGAGATCAGGTTAAGCTTCATAAGGTAGGACTTAAGTCAGTTCTTTTCCTGCTCCTGAACACATTTACTGCAGCAGTTATTACCCTTGTAGCGGCCCTTTCGCTGGGGCTTGGAAAAGGCTTCCAGTATACTGTAGAGGCGACTGAGGCAAAAGAGGTCCCTACAGCAGTTGAGGCTATTGTAGGTCTTTTCCCAAAGAACCTCATAAATGAATGGGGAAGCAACACCGTTGTACCTATTCTTATATTTGGTCTTGTTGTGGCACTGGCATATAACAGGGTTGTGAAAAAAGATGAATCGGTAAAACCTTTTAAAGCATTTGTTGACGCGGCAAATACAGTACTCGGCAGAGCGGTAAGTTTCATCGTATCATTTACACCTTATGCAGTCACAGCGCTTATTGCAAGGGCAGTTGGCAGAAGCAAGCTTGAAGATCTTTTACCACTTCTTTCCGTACTTGTGGTTGCATATGTACTTGCAGCAATACAGCTCTTTGGAGTTGAGAGTATTCTCATCGCTACAATCGGAAAGCTTAACCCTGTCACATTCCTTAAGAAGATTGCGCCTGCAGGAATCGTAGCATTTACTTCACAGAGCAGTGTTGGAACACTCCCGGTAACAGTCAGCAAATTAAAAGAGGACCTTGGAGTTGACGGAGATGTTGCAGCATTCACAGCAGGGCTTGGAGCGAACCTCGGAATGCCCGGATGCGCAGGAATCTGGCCTGTACTTCTTGCAGTATTTACGATCAACCAGCAGGGGATCAGCTACTCAGCAGGTCAGTATGTGCTTCTTATCGCACTTACACTTCTTGTTTCAATCGGAACCGTAGGAGTTCCAGGAACAGCTACAATCACAGCAACAGCTCTTTTCGCAGCAGCAGGACTTCCGGTTGAGCTGATAGTTCTTTTCTCACCTATCTCATCAATCGTAGATATGGCAAGAACTGCAACAAATGTAGTTGGTGCAGCAACAGCAACTGTGCTTACAGCTGAGACAGAAGGACTTCTTGATCATGAAGTATATAATGGAAAGGTTGCAGAAAAAGTGTCTGAATCAAAAGAAGCATCTGCGGCTTGAAAATGAAATAGATGAATGAGGGACGCTGGGCAGTCATAATTCTCATATAGGATTATGACTGCTTGGTTTGTGTATATAGAACGTAAATTGGAGATAAGAATGAAATTAAACAAAGACGATTTAAATGAAGAGCTTTTAAATAAGCTGAAACAATTAGAAACATACATAGAGAGCCTGCGTATTACAAATAAATAATGATAAATTTGACCTCTTGAAATTGATAATATATATGATACAATCATATTGCTCAAAATATATAATTTCAAAGAGGTTTTTTGTTATGGATATAGCAGTAAGATACTGTTCTAAGACTAAATTTGGGAATACAAGGAGAATTGCAGAGGCAATAGGTGATGGGATTGGTGTAAAGGCAGTCAGCATAGCTGATGAACCAAA